>NZ_JCACHU010000136.1:0-26654 GCF_059504005.1 Belnapia sp.
CGACCTGCGCAATGCCTGGGACCCGGTCGCCATGCGCGAGGCCGGCCTCGACTACGCCGGCATCGGGCGCCCGTGAGGTAGAGCGCATCCATCCTACTGTATTGCTGTCACCCTGACCGCAGGCCGCCATCGGTTCACCCTGTGTGGCGGTCGCTGCATTTTAGCACCAACTTCATCGGACGGCGCGGAGCACCACAAAGCCATGAACATCCTGGTCACCGGCAGCGCCGGCTTCATCGGCTTCCATCTCGCCCGTCGCCTGCTGGCCGAGGGTCATGCCGTCACCGGCATCGACGCCATGGTGCCCTACTATGATCTCCGCCTGAAGGAGGCCCGCCACGCCCAGCTCGCCCGGTCTTCCGCCTTCAGGCCCATTATCATGGACCTGGCCGACGCCGCCCGCTTCGGCGCGGTGATGCGGGAGGCGGCACCCGAGGTGGTCATCCACCTCGCCGCCCAGGCCGGCGTGCGTTACGCGATGGAGCACCCCGAAAGCTACATCCACAACAACGTCGTCGCCTCCTACGCCCTGGCCGAGGCCTGCCGCCACCACCCGGTGCAGCACCTGCTGGTCGCCTCGACCAGCTCCGCCTATGGCGCCAACACTTCGATGCCGTTCCGCGAGACGGATGCGGTGGCGACGCCGCTCAACATCTACGCCGCGACCAAGCTGGCCACCGAGAACATCGCCCACAGCTACGCCCATTTGTGGAAGCAGCCGACGACCGCCTTCCGCTTCTTCACCGTCTACGGCCCCTGGGGCCGCCCGGACATGGCGCTGTTCAAATTCACCGACGCCATCCTCCGCGGCCGCCCAATCGACGTCTACAACCACGGCCTGATGGAGCGGGACTTCACCTATGTCGACGACCTGGTCGAAGCCGTCACCCGCCTCATCCCCTGCCGGCCGGAGATCGGCCAGCCGGTGGCCCCCGGCGACTCGCTGAGCCCCGTCGCCCCCTATCGCCTGGTCAATATCGGCAATGCCAGCCCGGTGCGGCTGCTGGACTTCATCGCCGCCATCGAGCAGGCGACCGGCCGCAGCGCCGAGCGCCACATGATGGACATGCAGCCCGGCGAGGTGCTGAAGACCTGGGCCGACTCCAGCCTGCTCCAGGCGCTGACCGGCTACCGCCCGACCACCGACGTCGCCACCGGCGTCGCTGCCTTCGTCGCCTGGTTCCGGGAGTACTACGGGATCTGACCTCTGCCACAGGCCGTTACACGCTGCCCCGGCATGGCGCCAATCCGGCCCCGATCCTGCCTTGGCCCGTGCCCCACCATGCCCCCGTGGACCCATCCACAGGAGGTACTGATGCGTCGCGTTCTCGTCGCAGCCGCTCTCGGGCTCGGGCTGCTCTCCGCCGGTGCCACGCTGACTGATGCCGGCGCGGCGCCCTTTCGGCCTGAGGGACCAGTGGTCACCCTGGCGCATGGCCCGCATTGGCGGCACTACGCGCCGCCGCCGCGGCACCATCACTGGCACCGCCCCGCCCCGCCGCCCCGGCATTACGGCTGGCACCGGCCTCCTCACCACCAGCCCCGGACCTACGGCTGGCGCTGATCGTCCCGGCGGAGCACTCTCCGCCGATGGAGTCCCTTCTCATCCTGTTCGGCGCCGGCCTCCTCGCCGGCGCCATGAATGCCGCGGCCGGCGGCGGCTCCTTTGTCAGCATCCCGGCGATGGTCTTCGTCGGCCTGCCCTCGGTGGCCGCCAATGCCTCGAGCACCGTCGCCCTGCTGCCGGGGACGCTCGCCAGCGCCTGGGCCTGGCGGCGCGACTTCCGCCCCTTCGAGGGCATCCCGCTGCGCACCATGATCCTCATCAGCCTCGCCGGCGGCCTGGTCGGCGCGGTGTTGCTGCTGGTGACCTCGCAGCATGCCTTCGACCTGCTGCTGCCCTGGCTGCTGCTGGTCGGCACCATCGCCTTTGCCTTCGGCCGCCCGCTCGGCGCCGCACTGCGCCGGCGGATGCGGATCGGCCCGGGCGCGGTGACCGGCGCACAGGTGCCGCTCGCCATCTATGCCGGCTATTTCGGCGGCGGCGTCGGCATCATGATGATGGCGGTCTGGAGCCTGCTCGGCGATGCCGACATCCGCTCGATGAGCGCGGCGCGGACCATCCTGGTCAGCGCCGCCAATGCCGTCGCCGTGCTCTGCTTCGCCATCGCCGGCCCGGTCCACTGGCTGGAGACCGGGGTGATGCTGGTCGCCGCCGTCATCGGCGGCTATCTCGGCGCCAGCCTCGCCCGCCGCCTGCCCGGCCCCTGGCTGCGCGGTTTCGTCATCGCCTTCAGCACGATGACGACCGCCATCTTCTTCCGCCGCGCCTACGGCTGACCAAGCAACCGCTCGATGGCAATGGGGAAGCGCCGCACCCGCACCCCCGTCGCATGCCAGACGGCATTCGCCACCGCCCCCGCCGAGCCGGTGACGCCGATCTCGCCGACGCCCTTGATGCCGAGCGCATTCACATGCGGGTCCACCTCATCGACCAGGATGGCCTCGAGCGAGGGCACGTCGGCATTCACTGGCACATGATACTCGCCGAGATTGGCGTTCATCACCCGCCCGGTGCGCCGGTCCACCGCCGCCGCCTCGTGCAGGGCGAAGGAGACGCCCCAGATCATCCCGCCGTAATACTGGCTCCGCACCAGGCGCGGGTTGATGATCCGCCCGGCGGCGAAGGCGCCGACCAGCCGCGTCGCGCGGATCTGCCCAAGCTCCGGGTCGACCTTCACCTCGGCGAAGACGGCGCCATGCGCGTGCATGGCATAGTGCTCCTGCGCCGCCTGGTCCATCGTGCCGGTGCCCTGCCCCTCGATCTCGTCGAGGCCGGCGCGAGCGAGGATCTCGGCATAGGTCTCGCCCCGGCTCTCGTCGTCACGCCGCACCAGCCGCCCGTCGCGCGCCACCACGCCGGCATTGCCGGCGCCGAAGAGCGGCGAGCGCTGATCGGCCATCGCCAGCTCCGCCAGCCGCGCGATGGCATCGGCGCCCGCGCCGTGGATCGCCATGCCCGCCGTCGCGGTGTGGGCGGACCCGCCGGCGATGCCCGCATCCGGCAGGCCCGAATGCCCGGCGCGGAGCTCCACTTGGTCGATGGACAGCGCCAGGCTGTCGGCGGCGATCTGGGCGAAGGCCGTCCAAGCCCCCTGCCCCATGTCATGCGCGCCGAGCTCGACCAGGCCGCTGCCATCCCGCCGCAGCACCGCCCGTGCCTGGCCGTGGAACATCATCGCCGGGAAGGTCGCGGTGCCGACGCCCCAGCCGACCAGCAGCCCGTCCGCATCCCGCATCTGCCGCGGCGCCAGCGGCCGTCCGCTCCAGCCGAAGCGCTTTGCCCCCTGCGCATAGCATTCGCGCAGCGCCTTCGATGAGAAGGGCTTGCCGCTCGCCGGCTCCACCTCGGCATAGTTCCTGAGGCGGAATTCCAGCGGGTCCATGCCGCAGGCGGCCGCCATCTCGTCGATCGCCCCCTCGAGGGCGATGCTGCCGCTCGCCTCGCCCGGCGCCCGCATGAACATCGGGGTGCCGGTGTCGAGCCGCACCGCATCGCTGGTCGTGGCGATGGCCGGGCTGGCATAGAGCGTGTGCGAGACGCCGCCCGAGGGCTCGAAGAAATCGTCGAACCGGCTGCTCGCCGTGCGCACATGGTGATGCAGCGCGGTCAGCGCCCCCTCGCCATCCACGCCGAGGCGGAAGCTCTGCCGCGTCGGCGCACGATGCCCGACCGGCCCGTACATGTGGTCCCGCCGCAGCACCAGCTTCACCGGTCGCCCGACCAGCTTTGCTGCGAGGATGCCGAGCACCTGTGGCCCGGAGATCAACCCCTTGGAGCCGAAGCCGCCGCCGAGGAAGGGACTGCGGATCTCGATATTCTCCGGCGGAATGCCGAACAGTCCGGCGACCCGGTCCCGCGCCATGGCGAGGCCCTGGCTCGGCGTATCGACGGAGAGGCGGTCGCCCTCCCAGGCGGCGACGACGGCATGCGGCTCCATCGCATTGTGGTATTGCGCCGGCGTCTCGTACACCGCCTCGACCCGCCGCGCCGCCGCGGCGAGCCCGGCCTCCACATTGCCATGCCGGACCTCGGCCGGCGCCCCGACGCCGACCGCGGGCGGGACGAAGACCTCGCCATCGTCGAGCCCGGTGCGCGCCGGCTCCGCCGCATAGCGCGGGGCGAGCAGCGCGGCGCCCTCGGTCGCCGCCTCCAGCGTCTCGGCGATCACCACCGCGACCGGCTGGCCGACATAGCGCACCCGGTCATCCTGCAGCAGGTCGAGGCGGAAGACGAAGGGTCCCGCCTTGTCGTCGGGGTCTTGCGCGAGCGCCGGGCGGTTCTCCGGCGTCATCACCGCGACCACGCCGGGATGCGCCCGCGCCGCCTCGACATCGAGGCCGGTGACGCGGCCACGCGCGATGCTGCTCACCGCCAGCGCGGCATGCAGCATGCCGGGCGGATGGTTGTCGGCGGCATAGCGTGCCTGGCCGGTGACCTTCAGCAGCCCGTCGCGCCGGGTGAGCGGCTGGCCGATGCTGGAACCGTGCCGGAGATGCGTCGCGGAGCCTGCGAGCTCAACCATGGAGGGAAACTCCCGAATGGGATGCGAAGGGGGAGGCTGGCAGGGCCGGCAGCCGCTCCGGCGTGCCGGCGGCGGCGAGCGTCAGGGCGCGCACCAGGATGCGCCGCGCCAGCTCGATCTTGAACGCGTTGTCGCCGGAGGGCCGCGCCTCGGCCAGCGCCGCCTCCGCCGCCTGGCGGAAGGCCTCCGCCCCGGGCCGGGCGCCCCGCAGCATCGCCTCCGCCGCCGGCACCCGCCAGGGCTTGGCGGCGACGCCGCCGAGGGCCAGCCGTGCCTCGGCGATGGCGCCATCCGCGAAGCGCAGCCCGGCCGCGGCGGAGACCACGGCGAAGGCATAGGAGGTGCGCTCGCGCAGCTTCACATAGCGGGCATGCCCGGCGAAGCCCGCGGCCTCGGCCGGCAGGCGGACCGCCACGATCAGCTCGCCCGGCGCCAGCACGCTCTCCTGCTCCGGCGTCGTGCCGGGCAGGCAGTGGAATTCCTCGAGCGGCACCTCGCGCCGCCCCGCCTGTCCCGCGACCTCCACCACCGCGCCGAGCGCGACGAGGGGAACGCAGAAATCCGAGGGGTGGGTGGCGATGCACTGCTCGCTCCAGCCGAGCACCGCATGCAGCCGGTTCTCGCCCTCGCGCGCGTCGCAGCCGGCGCCGGGGTCGCGCTTGTTGCAGGCGCTGGCGGGGTCGTAGAAATAGGCGCAGCGCGTGCGCTGCAGCAGGTTGCCGCCGACCGTCGCCGCATTGCGGAGCTGGGCCGAGGCGCCCGACAGCAAGGCCTCCGCCACCGCCGGGAAGCGGCGGGCGAAGCCCGGGTCATGGGCGAGGTCTGAGTTGCGCACCCGCGCGCCGATCCGCACGCCGCCATCCGGCAGCGCCTCGATCACGTCGAGCCCCGGCACCCGTGCCAGGTCGACCAGCCGTGCCGGGCGCATCACGCCGCCCTTCATCAAATCGAGCAGGTTGGTCCCGGCGGCAAGATAGGCGCTGCCCGGCTGCGCGGCCGCCGCCACTGCCTCCGCCACCGTCGTGGGACGGACATAGTCGAAGCGGTTCATGCCGCCGTCTCCTGGAGGGTCTCGCCCATGCGGCGCTGCGCCTCCAGCACCGCTTCGGTGATGCCCTTGTAGGCGCCGCAGCGGCAGAGATTGCCGCTCATCGCCTCCCGCACCCGCTCGGGGTCGTCGCCCGCCTGCGCCTCGCGGATCAGCCCGACCGCGCTCATGATCTGGCCGGGCGTGCAGAAGCCGCACTGGAAGGCGTCATGCGCGATGAAGGCCGCCTGCACCGGATGAGGAACCTCGCCCTCTGCCAGCCCCTCGATGGTCAGCACCTCCGCCCCGTCGAGGCTCACCGCCAGCGCCAGGCAGGAATTCACCCGCCGCCCATCGACCAGCACGGTGCAGGCGCCGCACTGGCCGCGGTCGCAGCCCTTCTTGGTTCCCGTGAGGTCGAGCCGCTCGCGCAGCAGGTCCAGCAGCGTGACCCGCGGATCATCCAGTGCGATGGTCCGCGGCACCGTATTGACGGTCAGGGTGATGGACAGGCTCATGCGGATCTCCCAAGAGAGCCATGGCGTTGCCACCCGCCAGCACGGCCGGGCGGGTCCTGGTGCCGGCCGCGGGCAGCCGCCCCGGCGTCACCTAGCGCAATATGCGGAGGTAGCCTCCGCTTACAAGGGACAGGATGTGAATTGGTTGGGATGAGCGGGGACCAGATCCAGACCGCGCGGAAGCCCCGCGCCGACGCCACCCGCAACCGCGACCGCCTGCTGGCCGCCGCCCGCTCCATCTTCAACCAGGGCGGCCCGACCGCCAGCCTGGAAGCCGTCGCCCGCGAGGCCGGGGTCGGCATCGGCACACTCTACCGCCATTTCCCGACGCGGGAGGCGCTCTACGAGGCGGTCTACCGGCACGAGGTGGAACAGCTGGTGGAGCTCGCCGCCCGGCTCGGCACGGAGGCGGCGCCCACCGAAGCGCTGCGCCGCTGGCTGGCGGCCAATGTCGAGTTCATCGCCACCAAGAAGGGCATGGCGGCTGCCCTCGCCATGGCCGCGCACAACTCCTCGGAGCTCATCGCCTATTCGCTCAGCCATCTCGGCACGGCGCTCGGCAGCCTGCTGCGCCGCGGCGCCGCGGCCGGCGAGTTGCGCGGCGACCTCGGCGCGGAGGAGCTGCTGCGCGCCCTGGTCGGCATCTGCTACGCGCAGGACGGGCCCGACTGGCGGGCCAATGTGCTCCGCATGGTCGACGTCCTCGTCGCCGGGCTGCGGCGCTGACCGGACCGCCCGCGGATCGGGGAGAGCCGGCACAAGGCCGCCGCCATCCGATGCCCTGGCTTCCGCCCCGCCTGCCCTGCGCGGAAAGGATCGGCCCGGCGCGAGCCGGATAGACGCCCCGGCCACGCAACTGCGACGCTCCTCGACCGGCGCTGCCGGACGCCGCCGGCGGGAGATGGGACATGGCGACTGCGAAGCGGATTTGCGTCATCGGCGCCGGCATCAGCGGCCTCGCCGCCGCCAAGGCATTCCGAAGCCACGGGCATGAGGTATCGGTTCTGGAACGGGCGCTGGAGCTGGGCGGCGTCTGGGACCCGGCACGCTCCTATCCCGTGGTGCAGACCCAGACCCCGCGTGACCTCTATGCCTTCCCCGACTTCCCCATGCCGCGGGACTACCCGGAATGGCCGACCGGCGCGCAGGTCCATGCCTGGCTGCGGCGCTATGCGGAGGCGCATGATCTGCTGCCGCAAATCCGCTTCGGCCAATCGGTGACCTCGCTCTCGGAGGGCCCGGGCGGCTGGGCCGTGGAGAGCCGGGGCGCCGACGGCCAGGCCCGCACCGACCGTTACGACCGGGTCGCGGTCTGTACCGGCCAGTTCAGCCGCCCGAACAAGCCGCTGCATCCGGGGGCCGAGGCCTTCGAAGCGGGTGGCGGCCGCATCGCCCACTCCTCCGAGCAGACCGACCCGGACGCGGCGCGCGGGCGCCATCTGGTGATCCTCGGCTTCTCCAAATCGGCGACGGACATCGCCGTCCAGGCGGCCGAGGCGGGCGCGGCCTCGGTCACCCTGGTGCACCGCGACGTCGCCTGGAAGCTGCCCTACTTCTTCGGCGGCGCGCTGAACTTCAAGCGGATCCTCTACACGCGCCTGGCCGAGGCGATGTTCCTGCCTTTCGACGCAGGCCCTGCCCGCCGCCTGGCGCAGCGCGCCTTCGCCCCGCTCGTCTGGGCCAACTGGCGGGCGCTCGAGGCGCTGCTGACCGCCCAGTTCGGCCTGCGCCGCATCGGGCTCCGGCCGGACCGGCGCATCGAGGATACCATCCACTGCGCCCTCGGCATCGAGACGCCCGGCTTCTACCGGATGGTCGAGGCCGGCCGCATCCGCTGCATCCGCGGCACCCTCGACCGCTACGAGCCGGGCACCGCGGTGACGACGGGCGGCGCGCGCGTCGCGGCCGATTGCGTCGTGCTCGCCACCGGCTGGATCCAGGAGCTGCCCTTCCTCGATGCCGCCGTGCGGGCCCGGCTCGTCGAGCCGGACGGCCAGTGGCGGCTCTACCGCATGCTGGTCAACCCCGATGCACCGGGCCTCGGCTTCGTCGGCTTCAACTCCTCCTTCGCCACGACGCTCTCGGCCGATCTCGGGGCGCGCTGGCTCGCACGCTACTGGGACGGGCTCCTCGCACGGATGCCGGAGGCGGCGGCGATGCGGGCGGAGATCGAGCGGTCCCTGCACTGGCGCCGCTCGGAGCGGGCGGTCGCCGCGACCTATGGCGGCCTCTGCATCGCGCCCTGGCACCACCGGCATTTCGGCCAGTTGCTGGCCGACATGGGCGCCCGCTCCCGGCCGGCCAACCCAATCGCCGCCTGGCTGCAGCCGCTCGACCCCGCCGCCTATGGCGCGCTGCTGCGCACCGCGCCGCCCGTGCCGAAGCCTGCCGCGGACGCCATCGCTGCCTAGCCCAGGACCACGGAACTGCGGAGCATGGTCCAGCCTGGTGTCATGTCGCGTGGGGCACGCCTTCGGCCGTGCCACCCTTCGGCAATGCCGCTCTAGGAGCCTGTCTGAGTATTCCGTGGCATAAAATGGCCTTTTGCGCCGCCGCCCCGTCGCGGAAGGTCATGCCGCCTGCGACTTGCGTCTCGGAAGGCTTTTGCTTGGGTGACGTTGCGGGCCCGATTACTCAGACAGGCTCCTAGCCCGCACGGCCGATCGCGCGCCCGCGCGTCACGGACGGCGCCTCCCCGAAGCGCGCGCGGTAGAGGGCGGCCGCACGCCCGAAATGCTCAAGCCCGGCCTCGAGGGCGAGGTGGCTCACCCGGTCGCCCTCGCCCGCGCCCTCCAGCAACTCCCGCCAGCGCCGCAGGCGAAGCTCGCGCACATAGCCGGTGACCGTGGCGTCGCGGAACCGGCGGAAGCTCTCCTGCAGCGCGCGCGGGCTGGCGCCGGCCGCCTGCGCGATCGCGGCCAGGGTGAGCTCCTCGCCGAGATGGGCCCGGATATAGGGAGAGCTGTGCGCGGGTGCACAGAGAGGGCGCAGATCTTCGCGGTGTGGGCTTTGGGGCGCCTTGGGCACCGTGATGGGCGTTGGTTTTGGCCTGCCTTGGAAGGCTAAGGGGCGGTGCGGACAGACTCGTCCTATGTCAGGCTGCCGCCGCGTGCAGCAGGGTAACGGTGCGCCGGAGATTGTAGACTATGGCAGCAAGCCGCACCTGCAGACCTGCCTTGGCAAGCCCGAGCCAGCGCATCCGCCGTAGGCCATAGCTGCGCTTCCAGCTGCCGAACACCTTCTCGATGCGGCAGCGGACCCGCCGGACCGCCGCGTTGTTTGCTTCGAGCCGCGCGAGCGCGTCCGGGCCGCGGCCCCAGATGCCGGTCCACACCGTGCGCGGCCGGCCGCCGCGGCCGCTGATCAGCCGCTCCGCCAGCCCGCCGGTGAAGGCGCTGTCGCCATAGACGTAGCCCGGCTCCGGCGGCAGCACCGCCGCCAACTCGGCTGCATCGTGCACGTTGGCCGTCGTGCCCTCGACACTGCGTACCAAGCCGGCACCTTCGTCGGTCGCCACGTGCGCCTTGTAGCCGTGCGCCGGCTTGCGCCGGCGGTGCCCAGCCCACTTGGCCTCTTCGTCCTGCCTGATGCTGGCGGATGGAATGAGCGTTGCGTCCACCAGAGTGCCGGTGCGCACCATCACGCCCTTGGCCTCGGGCTGGTGGGTGACGGCTTCGAATAGCACTCGGTCCAGCCCACGCCGGAAGCGGTCGAAGGAGGTGCGCTCGGGCGTCGGCTCGTGGGCGGCGTAGCCACAGAAGCGGCGGAAACTGGCGCGGTCGTCCAGCGCCGCGGCGAGCCTCACGTCCGACAGGTCGTGCCAGGTGGCCAGCAGCAGGGCTCGGAACAGGGCCATTGGCGGCCAAGCCGCCTCGCCCTTCGTCGCCGCTGAGATACCAGCCAAGGTATGATCGATCTCGGACCAGTCGATGAGCCCCGCTAGCTCCATTAGCGATGCGCCAGAGCGCGGCTCCGGCCGCGCGATGAAGTGTTCCTGACCGGTCCGACGCCGCGCCATGCCGACCTCCGTCGCCTGCAGGACAAGCGAATCAGCCAGAGTGCAGCGCGTCCAAACACATCCGCGCACAGCTCTCATTAATCTGAAAAGCCCCATTAGAGAACGGGCAGTCAGTAGCGCCGACCGAACAACCGCCGCCACCACGACGGACCGGGCTCATCCTCGACCCAGGCGTAACCAGCCTTCTTGTCCCATCGACGCGGCGCGTCCTCCGGAGAGCCCGATTCTCTGCCTGCCCTAGGCTGCGGGATGTGGGACAGGTCCTGATCGCGTTCGAAGCGGTACGGATCGTCTGGTCGCTCGGCGGAATAGCGTTCCGGCCTAGCTACGGACTGGACCGCTGCCGTCGCCTCCTGTGCCGCTGATACCGCCTCTTGGATGGCGACCAGCAACTCTCGACGCAGATGCTCGAGATGCTCCCTCGCCGCAGTCTCAGCAGTTTCTGCGCGTTGGATCGCGTCTCGTGCTGCCTGCTCTGCAGCAGCGGCTCGGGCTTCGGCAGCATGTCGCGCCTCAACCGCGGCCTCCCGAGCATGCCGTTCTAGTTCGGCACGCTCTTCTGCGGCTTGGGCGCGTTTCTCGGCTTCCTCTGTGCAGTGGCGCAGATCGCCAGTAAACCGTTCCAAAGCCGCGAGGACGGCATTGATTGCGGGCGTGGGCGGGTTGCTCATAGGGATATCCAGCCCTGGTTCGCTCAAGAACTGCCTCGGGCGTGCAGTCGCAGCCCGACGACCGGCTATGGACCCGGACGTGCTCTAAGCGGACTTCCCACGCAAAGGTTCGCATAATCAGTCCATGCTTTTACCAAAGTCCGGAGGCATGTCGGCTCGCGGCAGTTTAGGGGGAGGAGCAAACATTCGACGCAAGCCCCCCCGCTACCCATTTCAACCCCAGACTAGGAGATCGGCTGGCATATCGGAGGTCAGCCGCTGGCGCTTAAGCGCGGCCATCATCTGCGATAAGGGGGTGTGTTATCGCAAGGGAGATGGAAAGTTTAAGGCTCTCGCCCGCCCCGCATCATGCGAGGCGGGCGGGCTTTTACCGACGGCCAGGCGGGGTGAAAGGGGGGCCCGGAGGGCCAGGAGGGCCGCCGGGAGGACCACCGGGAGGGCCGGGAGGGCCACCACGGCCGGGACCGTTGTATGGCGCTGCCATGCTCCGCTTGGAAGCGGCGGCGAGCAGCAGCGTTGCAGCAGGCGCAGCCATCGCAGTTTGGCCGGCCTTGGCTAGGACAGCGCGTCGCTTCGGAGCGGCAGGTTGGCCCTCGTCCGACTTCGTCATCATAACTCCCTCAATGTCACGAAGACTCAACGAGTGTCGCAATCAGTATGCGCAAATATAGAGATTAATAGCCATTTAACGTAACTTTGAAGCTGGGAGCCGGATTCGGATACAGCTGTTCTTGTTCTGAGTGCTGCAGTTGCAGCGTTGGCCTGGGCTCAATGGCCCATCTCGGAATTGTCACATTGTTTGGTGGCCGGGCGCGTTCGACCGCAGGACGGAGCTTGCGCGATCTCACGCCGCCATCTGAGCACACGTCTCATAGGCCTCGGCGCGCTTGAGCTGCACCGGCGCCGCGGGCGACGCCGCCTCGGCCCGCAACCGCGCGGAGGCCGTATGCGGCAGGGCCGAGAGCAGCGTCGCCTGCAGCCCGGCCAGCAGCTCCGCGGCCAACGGCCCCGGCGGCAGTCCCGCCTCGGCGAGGTGCAGCAGCAGCCGCGCCTGCGCCAGGACCGCCGCGCCGCCCGGGCTGGCGACATCGAGGGCCGGGTCGAACTCGACCGGGCGCGGCGGCGCGTCGAGCAGCCGGGCCAGGTGGCCCTCCAGCCCGGCGCGGTCGAGCAGCAGGATCAGCTTGTCGCAGCCCGCCTCCCAGACCATGCGCGTCGGCAGCGTCGGGGAGAGCAGCGTGCCGCGCCGCACCCCCGCCTCGACCTCCCGCCCGCCGCAGGTCACGCGCGCGGCGCCGCGCAGGGGCAGCTGCAGCAGGAAGAACCGGTCGAGGCAGCCCGGATCGATCTCGACGCGCGACCCGTAGGAGACGAGGTTCACCGAGAAGCCGCGGCCGCGCACGCTGTGGTGGCGCGCCCGGAAGCCCTCGGCCACGGCACCGAGCGGCACCAGCCGATGGGCGCAGAAGATGCGCCCGACCTCCTCCCGCGCCCGGTCCGGGTCAGTCGTATCCACCACCGC
Source organism: Belnapia sp. (assembly GCF_059504005.1). NCBI lineage: Bacteria > Pseudomonadati > Pseudomonadota > Alphaproteobacteria > Acetobacterales > Roseomonadaceae > Belnapia > Belnapia sp. The sequence goes on from NZ_JCACHU010000136.1 coordinate 12,343, forward strand.
ATGGCAGGCCAGCGGCAGGTCGGCGGGTCCGGAGGGCAGCGTGGCCATCATCGTCCACCCGGTCGGTTCGCAGCAGGCCCATCATGGCAGCTTCGTCGCCTCGCTCAATGGCGTGCCAGCAAGCCCTCCGCACTGGCCGGCGCGAACCGGACCGGCGGCGCGCGATTCGGATGGACGCATCGCCGGCGGCCGCGCACCCTGCCCGGCCAGCACTGCCGAGGCAGACAGGTCAAGGGAGGGTCGGAGGATGAGCAGCGCCGCCAGCGGGAAGATCGACGGGCCGGGTCCCCTCGCCGCCGGGGTGACGCCCGCCGGGCAGGGGTTGGACGGCACCGTCTGGAACGTGCTGGGGCACACCTACTGGCTGAAATCCAGCAGCGAGGACTGCTTCGCCTTCGAGACCCTGGACCCGCCCGGCACCTTCGTCCCGCCGCATATCCACCCGACGCAGGACGAGTTCATCTGGGTGATGGAGGGCCGCTTCGACCTCTACCTCGACGGCCGCTGGACGCAGGCGGGGCCCGGCGAGCTGGTCCGCATGCCGCGCGGCCTGCCGCATGCCTACTACAACCGGGGCCAGGTCGCGGCGCGGGCGCTGTTCTGGGTCACGCCGGGCCGGCGGCTGAAGGAGCTCTTCGACCAGTTGCACGACCTGGGCGACCCGGCGGAGGTCGTGCGCCGCTCCGCGGCCTGCGAGGTCGAGTTCCTGCCGCCCGGCAGCGTGCCGGGAAGCTGAGCTGGTCGGCACCAGGACCGGTGAACCGCGGGCTTCATGACTGGGAGCACGCATCCCCCATCGGCCGGGCCCAGGGCGCCCCGCTCACGCCGCCTCCGACTGCACGCCTCCCGCTGCCCAGCCGAGCGCCGGCGCCACCTGCCCTGCCACCAGCTCCAGCGAGCGCAGGATGAAGGGATGCGGCGGGTCGACCGAATGGACCTGCACCGCCAGCTCCGTCGCCCGCGCCAGCACCGTGTCCGCCTGCAGCGAGGCGATCACCTCCGCCACCGTGCCGAGATGCACGTCGAAGGCGGCGACCATCTCCTGCACCGTCTCCCGCCCCGTGGCGCGGCCCTGGGCCGCAGCCCGGTCGCGGAACCGCCCGAGGCCCTGCTCCGCCAGCCGCCACGCCTCCTCCCGCCGGTCGGCGACGAAGACCGAGCGCGAGGCGAGGATGCGCGGCGCGCAGCCCGGCGGCAGCGCCGCCAGATAGGCATCGACCATCGGGTCCTGGATGTCCGCAAGCGTCATCCCCTCCGCCCCCGCCGGCCGCGGCTGGGTGCGCGAGAGCATCAGCCCATCCCCTGCCGCCCCGGCCCGCCGCGCCCCGTCCACGGTGAAGGTCGCCTGCCAGATCCGCCCGGCGAGCCCCGGCGCCGGCGGATAGAGCCGGTCCCCGCCCGGCAGCGCCCCGCCCTCCCAGGCCGTCCGCAGCAGCGCCGCATTGGCGTCGAAGATCGCCCCCCGCGCCGCCGGATCGAGCCCGAAGGCCTGGAAGGCGGTGAGGTTGCCCCCCGGCCCGATGCCGAGCTCGAGCCGGCCGCCCGAGACCAGGTCGAGCACCGCCGCATCCTCCGCCACCCGGATCGGCAGCTCGAGCGGCAGGGTGACGATCCCCGTCCCCAGGCGGATGCGATGCGTCCGCGCCGCCACCTGCGCCAGGAAGACGAAGGGCGCCGGCAGCCCGCCCTCATGCTCGTGGAAATGGTGCTGCGCCACCCAGGCGGAGTCGAAGCCGCAGCGCTCGGCATGCAGAATCTGCTCGGTCGCCAGCCGGTAGCGCTCGGCCGGCGCGACCTCGTCGAGGACCCGGGTGAAGAAGCCGAGCCGCTTCGGTACCGTCATCCTTCCACCTCCTCGTCGCGCGCCGCCCCGCCAAGATAGGCATCGCGGATGCGCGGATCGCGCAACAATTCGCCAGCCGGCCCCTGCAGGGCAATCCGCCCGGTTTGCAACACATAGCCGTAATGGGCGATGCCGAGCGCCTGGCTGGCATTCTGCTCCACCATGAACACCGTCACGCCCTCCTGGTTGATCGCCTGGATCAACTCCAGCACCCGGTCGACGAAGAGCGGCGAGAGCCCCATGGTCGGCTCGTCCATGCAGATCAGCTTCGGCCGGCCCATCAGGGCACGGGCCATGGCGAGCATCTGCTGCTCGCCACCCGACATCGTCCCCGCCCGCTGCCCCAGCCGCTCCCGCAGCCGGGGGAAGAGCCCCAGCACCCGCTCCTCATCCGCGGCGATGCCGGCGCGATCGCTCCGCGCATAGGCGCCCATCAGCAGGTTCTCCCGCACCGTCATGGCGGGGAAGAGCCGCCTGGCCTCCGGCACGGAGCCGATCCCCCGCCGGATCACCTGCGGCGTCGGCAGGCCGGTGATCTCCGCCCCGTCGAACCAGACCCGGCCCGAGCCCGGCCGTTGCAGGCCGAGGATGGTCTTCATCGTGGTCGACTTGCCGCTGGCATTGCCGCCGAGCAGGCAGACGATCTGCCCGGCCGCGACATCGAGGTTCAGGTCGAAATGCACCTGCACCGGCCCGTAGAAGGAATTGATCCCCTCCAGCCGCAGCAGCGCCCCGCTCATTGGGCCGGCTCCCGCGCCAGCCCGGCCTCGCGGTGGCCGAGATAGGCCTCGATCACCGCCGGGTCGTTCCGCACCGCCTGCGGCAGCCCCTCGGCGATGCGCTGGCCGTTGTCCATGACGATCACCCGATCGGAAAGCCGCATCACCATCTCGAGCTTGTGCTCGATCAGCAGGATGGTGAGGCCGCTGCGCTTCAGCCCGGCGACGACCTCCTGCATCTCCGCCGTCTCGGTCTCGTTCATCCCCGCCGTCGGCTCGTCGAGCAGCAGCAGCCGGGGATGCAGCGCCAGCGCCCGGGCGATCTCCACGCGCCGGCGATTGGCATAGGACAGGCTGAAGGCCGGATGGTCGAGCCGCGGCACCAGCCGCTCGCCGAAGAGGGCGATGATGCGGGTGGCATCCTCCCGCAGCGCCGCCTCCTCCGCCCGCACCGCCCCCGGCCGGATGGCGGCCAAGGCCAGCTCCAGCAGCGGCCCGACCAGCGGCACCGCCGGCCGCACCGCCCGCAGCCGCGCATGCGCGCCGACGAGGACGTTGTCGAGCACGCTGAGATTGCCGAAGACCCGGCCATGCTGGAAGGTCCGCGCCAGGCCGAGCCCGGCCAGCCGCTCCGGCGCCGCCCCCGTCACCTCCTCGCCAAACAGCCGCACGCTGCCCGCATCCGGCCGGTCCAGCCCGCTGACCAGGTTGAACAGCGTCGTCTTCCCCGCGCCATTTGGGCCGATGATGCTGAGCAGCTCGCCCTCCCGCAGATCGAGCGCCGCATCCGCGACGGCGGTCACGCCGCCGAAGCGCTTCTGCAGCCCACGGACCTCCAGCACCGGCGCCATCATACCGTCCCCATCACGCCCTGCGGCCGGAACCGGATCAGCAGCAGCAGCACGATGCCGTAGATGAGGATCCGGTACTCGGCGAGGAAGCGGAAGGCCTCCGGCAGCGCGATCAGCAGCGTCGCCCCCAGCACCGCCCCCGCCACATTCCCGAGCCCACCCAGGATCACCATGGTCAGCGCCAGGATGGAGATGCTGGCGCCGAAGGTCTCGTGGTTGATGTAGGAATAGGCATGCGCGGTGATGGCGCCGCTGATGCCCGCCGCGAAGCCGCCGAAGCCGAAGGCCAGCGCCTTGTAGCGGTCGCCGCTGACGCCGTAGGAGCGCGCTGCCACCGGGTCGTCGCGGATCGCCCGCCAGGTCCGCCCGAGATGCGAGCGCAGCAGCCGCAATTGCAGCAGCGCCAGCAGCACCAGCACGGCGAGGCAGAGCCAGTAGGTCCCCTCCACCGAGCCGAGGTCGAGGCCGAAGACCTCGAGCGGCGGGATGCCGCCGAGCCCGATCGCGCCGCGCGTCAGCCCCGTCCAGTTGAGGATGACGAGCGCGACGATCTCGCCGATGCCGAGGGTGGCGATGGAGACGTAATGCCCGGTCAGCCGGAAGGCCGGAAAGACCAGCAAGGTGCCGAGCCCCGCCGTGATCAGCCCTGCCACCGGGATGGAGAGCGCCACCGGCCAGCCCGCATCCAGCGCCAGCAGGCCGGAGCCATAGCCGCCGATCGCCAGCAGCGCCGCATGGCCGAGCGAGACCTGCCCAACCGTCCCCGCCACGAGCGTCAGGCTCAGCGCCAGCATGGCATACATCAGCGAATTGGCGCCGATCTGCAGCAAATAGGGCTGATCGAGCAGCGGCAGCAGCGCCGCCAGGACGACTGCGAGGATGACGGCCCAGGGCGGCACCGCGACAGGCCGCGAGCGGGCGATGAAGGTGCCCGTCATCGGCTCCGGCGGCAGCGAGCGCCGCGCGGCGAAGAGCCCGTTCGGCCGCCAGACCAGCATGGCGATCAGCAGCACGAAGGCGAAGAGGTTGCGATAGGAGGTGCCGAACAGCGCGATGCCATAGCTCTCGGTCAGCCCGAGGATGAGCGAGCCGGCGATCGCCCCCGGCACGTTGCCTAAGCCCCCGATGATGAGCGCGACGATGCTCTTCAGCGTCGCCTCGAAGCTCATCGCCGTGCTGATCTGGTTGTAGTACATGCCGACCAGCACGCCGCTGACGCCGCTCAGCGCCGAGGCGATGGCGAAGACCGCCATGTTCACTCGGTTGACGTCGACGCCCATCTGCTGCGCCGCGTCCGAATCCTGCGCCGTCGCCCTGACCGCCCAGCCGAGCTTGGTGAAGCGCAGGAAGCCATAGAGCACCACCGCCGAGCTCAGCCCGATGCCGGCGATCAGCAGGTCGAGCGCCCCGATGGTGCCGCCGCCGACGGCCAGCCGCCAGTCCGGCACCTGCATCGGCACCGCGCGCGGGTCGGGCGTGAAGAGGAGCTGCACCACCTGGTCGAGCACCAGCGCGATGCCGATGGTCGCCAGCAGCGGCGCGATGCGCGAGCTGCCCTGCAGCGGCCGCAGCCCGATCCGCTCGATCGCCACCCCCACCAGCGCCGAGACGACCACGACGCACAGCAAGGTCACCGGCAGCGGCGTCCCGAGGGTGGTGATCGCCGCCCAGCCGATATAGGCGCCGACCACATAGACCGAGCCATGCGCGAAATTGACCAGGTTGGCGACGCCGTAGATCAGCGCCAGCCCGACCGCGAGCAGCGCATAGATGTTGCCGATGACGAAGCCGTTGACCGTGTAGTCGAACCAGGCGCCGAGCATCAGGACGGCGTGCCGCCCTGCCACAAGGTGAAGCGCCCGTCCTTCACCACCAGCCGCTTGTAGCGCGCCCCCTCCACCCGGCGCGTCGCCGGGTCGAACTGCATGGTGCCGAAGACCACGCTCGGCACGCCGCGCACCTTGGCCAGCCCCTCGCGCACCGCGGCCCGCGTCGGGCCATACTGATTCACCAGCGTGGAGGCGAGGATCATCGTGTCGTAGGCGGTGGCGTTGAAGGTGTCCGGCTCGCGGTTGTACCTGGCGCGGAAGGCGCTGACGAAGCGCTGCACCTCCGGCCGCGGCTCGTCGGGGAAGAAGGTGGTGGTGACGTGCACGCCGTTCACCGCATCGCCGCCCAGCTCCAGCAGCTTCGGCGAGTAGACCGAGCTGACGGCGACGATCGCCTGCGGCAGGCCGAGCGTCCGGATCTGCCGCACGATGGTCGCCGCATCGGCGTAATAGGCCAGCAGCACGATGCAATCCGGGTTGCTGTCGCGGATGCGCACCAGCGTCGAGCGGAAGTCGCGCTCGCCCGGCAGGAAGCCCTCGGCGGCCGTCACCTCCGCCCCCTTCTCCTTCGCGGCCGCCGCGAAGAGGTTCTTGCTGGTCACGCCCCAGTCGGTGTTGAGGTGCACCACCCCCAGCCGCCGCTTGCCGAGGCCGGCGATGGCGAAATCCGCCAGCCCCGGCTGCTCCTCCGCCTGGCTGATGGAGTTGCTCCACATGTAGTCGCCGCCCTTGGTGAAATCAGGGTGCGAGTTGGTGAAGCCGAATTGCACCAGCTTGGCGCGCTGGTAGATCGGCGAGGCCGCCATCGAGGCCGGCGAGGAGAAGTCGCCGAGCTCCATGACGATGCGCGGATCGTTGGCGAATTTCTGCGCGATGGCGACGGCTTGCCGCGGGTCGCTCTGGCTGTCCTCGAAGATGTACTGGATCTGCCGCTGCGCCGTCGGGTTCACCTCGGCCAGCGCCAGGTCGAAGGCATCCTTCCACTGCGCGCCGTATTGCGCATTCGGCCCCGTCAGCGGCCCGCTGACGCCGACATGGACGGTCTCGGCCGCAGCGGCCCGCCGCGTGGCGACGGTTCCAGCCACCAGTCCAGCGAAGACGGAACGACGGCGCAGCGGGATCATGGGTCTCTCCTGCCAGGTTATGCCTCCCTGGCATCCGAACATGGATTGCCGCACCGCACCATAGGCTTGCGGCCGGCCTCGCCCCGCAGCGGGACCCGCAGCGCCATCGCCCCCGCCGCCAGCAGGGCCCCCGCCGCCAGGAGCGAGCCCGGGCCGAAGCTCCCCGTCCGGTCATGCAGCAGCCCGGCGACCAAGGGCCCGAGGATCTGCCCGATGCCGAAGGCCGCCGTCAGCAAGGCGAAGCTCCGCCGCGGATCGCCTGCCGTCAGCGCCCGCCCGCCGGCCAGGCCGAGCGCCGTCAGCCCCATGAAGGTCCCGCCGAGCAGCGCCGCCGCCACCAGCGCCCCGGCCGCCCCCGTCCAGGCGACGCTCGCCGCCACCCCGACCGCCTCGGCGAGGCAGGCGGCGGCGAAGCTCCGCGCGGGGCCGAAGCGCCGCCCGCTCCAGTTCCAGAGCGCGACCGAGGGCGCCGCCGCCAGCCCGACGACGAGCCAGACCACGGGTTCCACCGCCCGCAGCGACGCCTCCGCCCGGAGAATGGCGACGAGGAAGGTCGCGGTCACGACATAGCCGAAGCCGAACAAGCCATAGGCCACCGCCCACCATCGCAGCCAGCCGCCCTCATGCGTGGAATGCTGGACCGCGGACGGCCGCGCCCCAGCCTCCGCCGGCACCAGCCAGGCCACCGCCCCCACCGCCGCCAGCGACACCAGGCCCGAGGCGACCCACGACCCGCGCCACCCGGCCCCCGGCAGGGCGACCAGCACCGCCGAGGCCGCAATCCCCACCCCTACCCCGGCGAAATGCAGCGCCGCCAGCCCGCTGCGCCCCGCCGCCGCCAGCCGGTCCAGCACCAGCGCCGAGGCGAAGACCAGGACGAAGGCGCTCGCCGCCCCGCCGAGGCCTCGCAGCAGCAGAAAGCCGGGCAGGCTCGAGGCCAGGCCCATCGCCCCCGTCGTCGCCGCCCCGAGCGCCAGCGCCCCCAGCAGCCAGGCCCGGCGGGAGCCCGGCAGCCGCGTCGCCGCCAGCAGCGCCCCGGCGAGGTAGCCGCAGAAATTGGCCGAGGCGATCAGCCCCGCCTGCCCGCCGGTGAGCCCCAGCCCCTCCACCATCGCCGGCAGGATGGGCGTGTAGACGAAGCGGCCGATCCCGATGGCCGTGGCCAGCGCCAGCATCCCGCCGAGCGCCAACCGCTGCGCCGTCCCATCCTGCCGCACCGGCATGGCATCCTCCTGGGCTGCAAAGGCCCTGCCAGGCTGCGCCCCGCGCGACATCCCGGAAAGCGATTTATCCCGATCGCTGTCATCGCATCGGCAGATGGCTCGCGCCTGGCAGCCCGGTGCCGCTGCAAGGCCGCATGTCTGCGGCCAAGCCCGAATGGCCTGCCCCAGGCTGGGGCGGCGAACCCGAGAGCGGACCGCGCGAGCGGGTGTTGCCCCAGGGCAGGCATGATGGGCCGCAGGGGATAACGGCATGGTCTCCACGAGGATCGGCGCAGCAAGGGCCAGGCCCGCGGTTGTGACGGCCGAGCCTGCCGGGACGGATGGGTGCGGCCGATCCCGCTTCGGCCCGGTGCCGCTAGGCCCGCGTCATGGCACGGGTAGGATAGGCGTCGTCGCTGAACGGAGCCCGATCAGGTTGTATCCCCGCCGCCCCATGCTGGCCGCCCTCGCGGCTGCATCCCTCCCCCGCAACGGGCACGCCGCCGGCTTTCCGCAACGGCCGGTGCGCATCCTCGTCCCGGTGCCGGCCGGCAGCGTGCCGGACATCGTCGCGCGGCTGATCGCCGAGGCGGCGGCCCCGGCCTGGGGCGTCCCGGTGGTCGTCGAGAACCGGCCGGGCGCGGGGGGCGCCATCGGCGTCGAGGCGGCGATCCGGGCACCGGCCGATGGCCATACCCTGTTGCTGGGCAGCAGCGGCCCGATCGCCATCCTGCCATCGGTCAACCGCCAGCTGTCCTACGACCCGCTGCGCGACCTGCTGCCGGTCGCGCGCGTCGCGGACTTCCCGCTGGTCGTCCTCGCCTCGCTCGCCTCGGGCCTGCCCGATGCCGCCGCCTTCCTCGCCCGGGCGCGGCGGGCCGGCGAGCCGCTCGACTATGCCGGCGGCGACATCGGCTCGACCCAGCATCTGGCGGGCGCCCTGCTGGCGCAGCGGGCCGGGCTTCGGCTGAACCACGTGCCCTATCGCGGCGGCGGCCTCGCCCAGGCCGACCTGATCGCGGGCCGCATCCCCGTGATGGTGGACAGCCTCTCCGCCGTGCTGCGGACCGTGCAGGAGGGCAAGGCGACGCCGCTGGCGGTCTGCGGCCAGCGCCGGTCGGGCCAGGTGCCGCAGGTGCCGACCCTGCGCGAGGCGGGCGTCGCGGATTACGAGGCAACCGGCTGGATGGGGCTCTTCCTACCCGCGGCCACGCCGCCCGACACCGCTGCGGCGCTTGCCGCCGCGCTGATGCCGCCCCTCACGGAGGCACGCCTTGCAGCCCGCATCGATGCCGCCGGCTCCGACCCGGCGGTGCAGGACGGGCCGGGATTCCGGCGCTTCGTTGCAGCCGAGCTCGGGAAGTGGCGGAGGCTCGCCGAACTGGCCGGCATCGCGGTCGACTAAGGACCTGTACGCGATGAAAGGGGCTTGGGATGGCGGTCTACTCGGTTTGCCCGGTCAGCCCCTTCGAACGGGAGGGGGTAACACCTTGCGTGTCCAGTCGGTCGCGCGCTCGTACGCGCGGGCAAGCCGGAGCACGCTGAGGTCGTCGCGCCAGCGGCCGATGATCTGGAGCCCCATCGGCAGGCCCCGCGGGTCGAAGCCGGCCGGCATGGCCATTGTCGGCAGGCCGCACAGCGTCGGCAGCGCCACCACCTCCATCCAGCGGTGGTAGGAGTCCATCGGCACGCCGTCGATCTCTGCGGGCCAGTGCATCTCGGCGTCGAAGGGGAACATCTGCGCGGTCGGCAGCACGAGGCAGTCGAACCGCTCGAGCAACCCGCGGACCGCCTGGTACAGCTCGGAGCGGGCCAGCGAGGCGGCGAACACCTGCTCGCCGGACAGCCGCATCCCGGTCTCGACCTCCCAGACCGCCTCCGGCTTCAGGCGGGCGCGCTTCGCCGGGTCGGCGTAGAGCGGCCGCAGCGTGCCCGCGTTCAGCCAGCTGCGCAGCGTGACGAAGCTGTCCCAGATTCGCTCGCGCGGGAAGTCCAATCCAGCGTCCTCGACGGCGCAGCCGATCGCCTCGAAAGCGCCGAGTGCGCCCCGGCACAGGTCCAGCACGCCGGGCTCGAAGGGGAGCTGCCCGGCCAGGCCGCTGAGCCACCCGATGCGTCGACCGCGCACGTCCACCTCCAGGGCCTGGGCGAAGGCGCGGGGGTTTCCCCCGAGCGCAAGCGGCGTGCGCGCGTCCGGGCCGGCCATGACGGTGAGCAGCATGGCGGCGTCCGCGACGCTGCGGCCCATGGGCCCCTCGGTGAGGAACTGCTGCGCGAAGACCTCGGGCGTCGGCCCGAACGGCACGCGTCCCCGGGAGGGGCGGAGGCCGACCACGTTGTTCCAGCCCGGAGGGTTCCGCAGGCTGCCGGCGGCGTCGCTGCCGTCCGCCACGGGTACCATCCGCAGCGCCAGCGCCACCGCGGCGCCGCCGCTGCTGCCGCCCGCCGTGCGCGAGGGGTCGTAGGCGTTGGTCGTTGTGCCGAACACGGGGTTGTAGGTCTGCGAGCCCAGGCCGAACTCCGGGGTGTTGGTCTTGCCGATGACGATGGCGCCGGCGGCGCGCATCCGCTCGACGACGATCGCGTCCGCCTGCGGGACGTGCTCCTCGAACAGCGGCGAGCCGGACGTGGTGCGCAGGCCCGCCGTGGCGGCGAGGTCCTTCACCGCGTGCGGGAAGCCGTGCATCCAGCCCGTCGTCTCCCCGCGCGCCAGGCGGTCGTCGCGCTCCCGCGCCTCCGCCATCAGGGCCTCGCGGGGGCGGAGCGACACGATGGCGTTGGCGCCCGGGTTCACGCGCCCGATGTGGTCAAGGTGGGCCTCCATCACCTCGCGGCAGGAGACCCGCTTCGCGTGGATCGCGCGCGACAACTCCACCGCGTCCAGCATCACGAGGTCAGGTGGGCTGCCCGCTGGCGGCACGTCGGCGGCGCCTCCACTGGTCTCCCGGGGCCCGCCCCGACTTGCGGCCGCGGGTGGGGCCGGCTGTGGCCTGTCCGTCGCCATGCCCCTGGCCCTCCGACCGGGCCGTCGTCGGCCCGAAGCCGAACGCTAGTCCCATCCGGCGACGGGGAGTTGCGGCTTTCCGCCTCCGAAACCTACTCCGCCTTTTGGCGACGCCCGCGCCGTGCCTGCTGGAGGAGGTCGGAGTCTGCGGTCCCGGGTGGCAGCTCGGTCCCCGTGTCCCTAACGAATGGAGGATGCGGAGGTCTACGACCGGTCGCGCGGGCCGAACCGATGCAACGCGGCCCTAAACGGGACTGCCTCTTTCCGCAACGAGCCGCCGCGAGATAATGGAGGTCACGGCGATCCAGATGTGAGCGGCGAAGAGGTCGGGTGCGCGGTCGTACATAACGTTGAGGCGCCGGTAGCGGCTCAACCAGGCGAAGAGGCGCTCCACCACCTAGCGGATGCCACTCGGCACGAAGCGCCCGTCCCGCGTTCCGCCGGGCGAGACCGAGACGTGGATGTCGTGCGCAAGGGACGCCGCGGCGAATGGTGCGCCCTTGAAGCTACTGTCGCCGAGCAGGCCGCCCTGGAAGCCGAGCGCGGCGAGACGCGGCAGCGTCAGGAGAGCGGCCGCGCGATCGTCCGCATTGGCCGGCCGCAGTTCGAGGTCAAGCAGTGAGCCGTGCTTGTCGCAGGCCGCCAGCAGCCTTGCGACCGCGGCAGTGCACGCCCACCCGCTCGCGGTCCATGGCCTCCAGCTCAGCCTCGACCGTGAAAACGAACACCTCGATGTCAGCCACGGCGCTCCAGCCATCACCGCGGCGGGAGCGGGGCATGCGCCGGGCGGACGGGCATGTCGGATCACCCGTGCTTAGGGCGTTGGCTCTCGGCATACGGTCGAGATGGTGCGCCCAAGCCCCAGGGCTGACTTGCTGCTGTGCTGCGGGCGGCAGATTAGCTGCCACCAACCGTTGCAGCGCTGATGGGCACTGGTGCAAGGTGCCGCTTCGAGCTAAGGAGGCAGTCCGGACTGCGGCAAAAACGTTATGTTCCTGAGCACGTCCTTCAAGTACAGCGCTACCAGCCGCCACCGCATTCCGAAGGGCACGGTCAAGTTGCCAGCCTTAGGGCAAGTAAGCTGGCCGGTCGAAGAGGGCACCGATCGCCAGTCGAGTTGCCGGGACGACCCCGCCGATATTGGGTCACACTGCGAGCGCACCTAGCCCGGCGGCGCGATACTCGCTGGCGGTGACGTGATCGCGGCGGAAATGGAAGAGGTTAGGGATCTGGTCGTGAACGGGAAGGAGGCAGCGCCGGGATTGTCACGTTGTTTGATGGCAAGACGAGTGTGACCGCGAGGCGGAGCGTGCACGATCTCACGCCGCCATCTGGGCACACGCCTCCTGCTACCAGATCCGGAAGGCTTTGTCGCGCGAACGACGGTGTTGGTTGCCGGTCATCAGGTGCCGACGTGGATGGTAGTGGCCATAGATCATCGCGTGCGCCGAGGGGAACCGCTGGGCCTGTTTTGGTAACTTGAAACGCTGCATCTGAAAGCCCGCTGCAGAACCAAACTAAACCAGCCGTGGTGGCCGAAGCAGCCGCTGCGCGGCTTCGTTTGGCGTCCCGTGCCAATAGAGGTGCCAATAGAGTCTGAAACATGCCAATAAAGTCCGAGACATGGCATTAAAGTCTGCGACTGCGGTGGCCTGGACGCCCCACGGGAGCGACCGCTTTGCAGCGGAAGCGGGCGTTCGGACACAGGCCAGTCTGGTGACAGCGACCGGGTGCCCCGCAAGTGGAAGCGACCCAGCGACCACGCGCCGGTGACGGTCGAACTGATGCCTGCCTGAGAAACTTTTTTCGACGCCTGTCGATCGGGGACCCTGTCGCGCATCAAGGAGATGGAAGGCGCTGATGGTCAGCGCCTCCAGACCCCCAAGGAGAACGCCATGGAATACATGCTCTGCTTCCGCGAACCGGCCTCCGACTACGGCAAGCGCGACGATCCCCAGGCGGCCCCGACCTATTGGGCCGCGTGGACCGCTTATGTGAGCACCTTGCAAGCGTCCGGCCGCGTCGTGAGCGGCAACGGCCTGCAGCCGCCTCGCACGGCGGCCGTGGTGCGGGTGGTCGACGGTAAGCGCCAGGTGCAGGACGGGCCGTTCGCCGAAGCGCGCGAACAGCTGGGCGGCTACTTCATCCTCCGCACGGACTCGCTTGACGAAGCCCTCGAATGGGCCGCGCGCGCGCCCTGTGCATCGACCGGCAGCGTCGAGGTGCGCGCCGTGCTGCCCCCGCCGCCGCAACAGTGACGCAGTCCGCCGCGGGTGTCCACGCTACCGCCGAGCGGGCTGCACGGGACGCGTATGGGCGGCTCGTCGCGGTCCTGGCCTGGCAATGGCGCGACCTCGCGGCTGCCGAAGATGCGCTCGCGGAGGCTTTCGCCGCCGCGCTCGCGCGGTGGCCGCTCCAGGGCGTACCGAACTCGCCAGAAGCATGGCTGTTGACGGTGGCGCGCCGCGAGCTCCTGCAGGTCGCGCGTCACGCGCGCGTGGCCCAGGATCCGGCGGCGCAGGTCCTGCTGGCCGTGGGCGAGGAGACGGAAGCCGCCGTGCAGTTTCCCGACGCGCGGCTCAAATTGATGTTCGTCTGCGCGCATCCGTCGCTGCCGGCCCCCCTGCACGCGCCCTTGATGTTGCAGGGGGTGCTCGGGCTCGAGGCTGCGCAGATAGCGAACGCATTCCTTGTCACGCCCTCCGCGATGGCGCAGCGCCTGGTCAGGGTCAAAGCACGGATCAAGGCCGAAGGCCTGCGCTTCGAGGACCCCGAGCCGCATGAGTTGCCCGAGCGCGTCGCCTCCATCCTCGAGGGTATCTACGCGGCCTACACGATCGGATCGAACGCGGCCGCCCCATTGGCGGACGAGGGCGCGCAGCTCCGGCCGGAAGCCGAATTCCTGGCGCGGCTCGTCGTTTCCCTCTTGCCGGAAAGCGCCGAGGCGCGCGGCCTTTTGGCGCTGATGCTGTTCTGCGAAGCGCGGCGCGGTGCGCAATTCGATGACGCGGGCCGCTTCGTTCCCTTGCTCCAGCAGGACGCCGGGCGGTGGGACAAGGGTCTGATCCGGGAAGCCGAGGAGTGCCTGTGGCAGGCAGCGCGCCTCCGGCAGCCCGGACCCTTCCAGCTGGAAGCGGCCGTGCATTCGGCGCATTGCCAGCGCACTGCCACCGGCCAAGTACCGTGGGATGGCATTGTCGCGCTGTACGAGGCGCTCTGCACGCATTTTCCGAGTTCCGGCGCCACCATCGGCCGTGCGGCGGCCCTCGGTTTCGCAGGCCGCGCGCGAGACGGCCTGCGGTTGCTGGACTCGCTGGACACCGCGGGAATGCAGGCGCACCAGCCGTACTGGGTCACGCGCGCGCACTTGCTGGGCCTGTGCGGCGATGCGGCCCAGCGCCGCGACGCGCTGCAGCGCGCCGTCGGGCTCACGCAGTCGCCACGTATCCGCGACTACCTGCTCGCCCAGCTCGCCAACTGAGCTTCACTCCAGCCCGAGTTCCGTAAGCGCAGCGTCGAGGCCCGTCTTCCGGCGCGGGCGGTGAATGTGCTGGGTCGGCCCCGGGCGGGGAGCTTCGGGCTGACATTATGGTCGAGGTCAATGACGACGCGAAGGGTGCCGGGTACCGCCGGGTCGAGGTCCTGACGGGCCTGGGCGCCGGCGGAACCGGTCGGACGCGGACAAGTGTCAATCGGCGTTGGGTTGGGACCCCGGATCGGCGCCCAAAAGGGGCTCCGTC
>NZ_JCACHU010000137.1:0-26393 GCF_059504005.1 Belnapia sp.
GGATCGCACATCCCAACCGGATAGGGAATCCTCTGTCTCGGTCAGAACACTAGAGCAGGTTCGGGTTAGTCAGACCCATATCGGGCGACCAGCAGTCACAAGATAGTTGGCCAGACAACCTTCCCCGGCACCAGCGAGGCTTGGCTGAACCCGTCAAAGCTGAGAATGCTTTAAATGATCTCGGATGGACTTTATGACGCAAACTCTTCAGAGACTGCTCTGGCGGGTAATACGCGAGCAGGATTCCCAACAGCACGACATCCCGGCGGCACGTCTTTGAGAACAACAGCATTGGCCCCAATCAACACGTTGTCACCGATAAGGATTCTGCCCATTACGGAGGCACTTGGGCCAATGGTTACATTGGCGCCTAAACATGGGTAGTTGCTGCGGTCGCGATCTGGAAGGCGGCGGTCTTTTAACGCCAAGCTGGCATTTTGTAATATCGTTAAATTGGGTCCGGCAGTTACAGCCCCGACCACGATGCCGATTGGGTGAGGTATATGCAGACCCGGACCGATCCTCGCGTGTGCCGAAAACTCGCAACTGTTGCATAAGGAGTTCCATCTGCCGGCTAGCTTTGCCAGGGTGGAAAGCGGAAACCGCTTGTCGAAGAGTAACGACTGGACGCGATACAGGAGAACGGCAGAAAATTTATTCAGACCGAATAGGGCCATAAGACAGAAAACGACCGAGAGACGCTCCCGCCCAAACGCCCTGGCGTCCTCGGCGATCAGGTCAAAAAATGATGTTACTTGCTTAAACATGGGTCGCACCGAGATGTTTGCACGTTAATTTGCGCCACCGACGCGCCTGAATATGTCCTGCTGATGTAAGGCGTCCTCCTGCTCACGAGAGAACGCACCACGACATTCCAGGACAGCACACCTAGACCGGCACCATCGAGTTCTCCGCCATCCATTCGGCAACGGTCCGGATCAGACCGCGGTCGACCAAGTCCTGGCTGGAGGAATACTCGACGCTTCCCGCATCTGCGAGCGAAAGAACCGGACTCTTCTCGAGTAGCTCGGCATAACGGCGGTATTCGACAGCGCCGCCATAGTGCTCTCCGCTTTGCAAAGCGTCCTCGATCCTCTGGCTGAAGTCCTGGAAGTATTTGAAATGCAGCAGCGCACCGGTCACGGGGGCGAGCTTCACGGGGTTGAGCCGGTGGCTGTTGATAAAGGCATTTCCCTGTCGCCACTTGACGAGCGGAACCTTGAACGCCTGGGTGGCAACGGTTGGAAGCTGCCGCTCCTTGAGCAGCCCCAGCTTATGGGCAACGCTAAGGGCGCGGCGCTCCAGCTTCGGCTTCAAGCGCGGCCAGACAGCCGGCGTGTGCTGCTCTTCGAAGCAGAGCCGAAGGCGTGGGCCGCCGATGTGCTCGAACGGCGGGAAGGCGGAAGCTGGGTTCGGGAAACCATATCGGCGAACGAGGAAGTAGGCGCCATCGTGGTACGGGCAGGCCCGCCGGAAGTCCTCGCCCTGTTCGTAACGCAGATTGCGGATGGGCTGCTTGCTGTACATGTCGAGCAGCAACGCATACATCGCCTCGTGGCCCGACCGGCCCAGCCAGTCGCAGAACCGCGGCAGATCTGCGTGCTCGCAGTTCGGGTAGACGAGCAATTCGTCGATGTCGGCGAGGACGATCCAGTGAGACAGCCCAAAGACGTCCAAAAGTGAGTTCAGCCACGCGACACCGGCCCGGCTCTTTCCATACGACCCGGCTGTGAAGAAGACGTGACAGTCGGGCTGCTGAAGCAGGTATTCCTCGGAACCATCGGTCGACATGTTGCTGATGAGGAAGAAGCGCGACACGCCAAGCTTGCGGTAGTATTCGAGAAAGTACGGGAGGCGGAGCATTTCGTTGCGCAGGACACCGAACAGCCGGACCTCGGTCCCGTCGTTTCCGACCGGGCGCTGGTCCCGCTGCACTAGTTCCGGATGAAGACCTTCCATGTGATCCTTCCAGCAGTTCGAGCCAACGCGGTCTCAGTCAGCCCTATCCGCCCCTGAAGGCGCGAAGTCCCTCACGCCGGAGTGCCAGCAGGAGCAGGTTGGCCAGGACACTGGCGAAGCCCAGCCCATTGAGGCCCAGGAACGGCACCAGCAGCAGGTTCAGCAGCAAGGAGGCAACGAGGAAGGCGATGTTGCTGACCCAAATGGCCCTATCCTTGTGGCGTGAATAGAGACCGAAAAATCCTGTCTCCGCAACGAGGCGTACCAGGGTCGCGATCATGAGGAGGCCTAGGGCAAGCATGCTCTCCTCGATCTCGCGCAACTGCAGGATTGCCGCGAACTGGCCGACAGCGATCCAAACCAGCAGGCACAGGGTGCCGCCGAGGGCCGCAACGGTCAACCCGACCCGCTGGAGCTCGCGATTGTAACTCTCGGCATCGGCCCGCGAGGCGCTGCCGACGAGCTTCGGCGCAGCTACACTTAGCACTCCGCTACTCACCAAGGTGACAATGGCCGCAGTGAATGAGGTGTAGAAGGTCGCTAGGCCGACCACCTTCAGATCGAGGAAGGCGCCGAGGACGAACCGGTCCAGATACGACCCTCCGGTCAGCCCGATCGAGCCGATCCAGATTGGGAAGCTTCGCCGCAAAGCACTTCGGATCCGCGCCCAGTCCACAGCGACTGCGCGAGGGCCCGGCCAGCGCACCACATCCAGGTACAGGAGGTTTAGCGCGATGCTTGCTGAGGCCCCGGCCACCCAGAAGGCCAGAACGACCCACAATGTCCTGGTCGAAGGCAGGACAAGCCCGATGGCGATCACCAGGAGCGACCAGAGACCCGCCCGGATGAAGAACGCCACGTTCGCAAGGATCGGCCGGCCTAAGTAGGTGGTGGTGACGAAGAGTAGGTTCGCATAGCTCTCAAGGCAGCAGATCAAATAAGCTAGGAAGAGAAAGGCTAGCGTTTCGCTCCTTAGACAGTACAGCGCAAAGATGAGTGGCAGTGTCACAGCATAGTTGAGGAGAAAGAAAAAGGTTTTGTCTCGCAGCAGCGCACGGGTCTCGTGCGCCGGCATGTCCACGATTTGCCTCGCCAGATCATGATCGATGCGTCCGCCATAAAGGACGACTGCGATCATGGAGGCGGAGAAGACCAGGCCATAAAGGCCGAGGTCATCGAGGGACAGATACCGGACGATATAGAGCGACAGCCCAAACTTGCCGGCAAGGCTTGCGAGCCGCAGGACAAAGGGGAGACCAGCGACCCCAACCCTGGCAATGCGCCGGGTCAGACCTAGGCTTCTAAAGGTGAATTGCGATTCCATGCCGTCCTTGCGCTACTTCGCCATGGAGAGTGGGCAGATCTAAGCCGCCGCGCCGCGGAATCGTTCCTCTCCGAAGCCATCCTTGCCGAGGCTCCGGTCGTGTGGATGATAAATTGACACGCTTCAATGATTCCCGCGAATCAGCATTTAAAAAACTGACAGATCGCACAAGTATGAACAGTGCAGCCTGGGCCATGGGGTTCGCCGGACGTCGCCGATCTGAACCAGGAGGGCGGCGCTGTCGTTGTGGGCGACAGGAAATCGACCTGGGGCTAGGACAGGCGTGCTATCGCCGCCCGCGATGGAGGATTAACGGGAGCTCGGTTCATTCAACTACAAGCTTCAAACGCATCGTCGAGATCGGACGCCGCTTGGCTGGACTCAGCAGCACAACTGCCACCTGATCCGCGCGCCGGCCTCGAGCGCGGACTCCGCGTCTTATGGCGCCGAAAGTGGCGCTTCCTTCTGGTCTTCACGCCGGTGTTTCTCCTGGCGCCGGCATACCTGCTGTTGGTCCCGGATCGCTTTGTCGCGCAGGCGACGCTGCTGGTCGGGGTCCGGGGACCGGAGCTGACAGGCGATCAGGCTCGCGAACCGCTCCGCGGCGAGCCCGACATCGACGGCGCAACCGCCATTTTACGGTCGCAGGCAGCCCTGCGCCACGTGGCGAGCGAGCTTAAACTGGTCGACAGGGCAGAATTCGCCCGCGCCGTCCGCCAAGAACCTCCGTTGCTCATCCGGCTGCGGCAAGCCGTTGGATCATTTCTCGGGAGGTCTCGCGCGCTCGATCTAATTGGACCGGTCAATCCTAGTGATGCCATCGCCAACGATCTGCGCAATGGAATCAGCATTGAGCGGATCGGGCGCGCGGCCCAGCTCCGCGTCCTCTATTCTTCCTCCGACCCCCGGCTCGCCGCCGCGATCGTCAACTCCTTAGCTCGGTTCGCCGCCGAGGATGAAAGCTTCCTGACAGGGCTGAGCTTGGCTGAGCGCGAAGGATTCCAGATCGTCCATATGGCGGTTGCGGCCGCAGCCACCCCTCCATCGGCGCCTTCCCTGCCCAACCCGGCGCTCGTGCTCGGCATTGGCACATTCTGCGCGCTTGCGGTGGGCTTGGCCTCGGTGCTGCTGAAGGAATTCCGAGCACAGCAGACTGTGCTGAGCACGGAGGAGGTTGCTCGCCGCGGCCTGCGTGCCCTCGGGGTCATACCCGAGACCACCGGAGCCCAGCGGCGCAATGCGGCGGGCGCTGCGAGGGTTCTAGGCGAGGCGGCGCTTCCTTTTTCAACGTCAATGACCTCACTGCATGCCGCCATTTCGACTTTGCCCCGGCCACGTCCAGAAAGCGGCACCGTGCTGCTTCTCACCTCCGCGCTGCCGGCCGAGGGGAAGTCCACCACATCGGCAGCACTGGCCACGTCTATGGCCGCCTGCGGGGACCGCGTGCTGCTCGTCGATGCGGACCTGCACTTTCCCGCCCTCCACCAAATCTTTAATCTTGAGGCCGTTCCGGGACTAGCAGACAGCCTGGACGCGGATGACGCGCTGGAGCTCGCCATCCGCCTGGACCGAGCTACAGGGGTTTACGTTTTGACCGGGGGCAGCCCACATGCGCATCCACTGGCGGTGCTCGGCTCCGGTCGCTTGCGTTCCCAGATTGAGACTTGGCGGGCGCGGTTCGATGTTATCCTCATCGACTCGCCGCCGGTCCTGGTCGTAGGGGATGCGTTGCTACTTGCCCGGTTGTCCGACCAGGTGATCGTTATCGTCCGTTGGGGTTCCACAACCTGGGGCGTGCTGCAGGAGGCGCTGCGGATGATCCAAGAGAGTGGCGGGCGCGTAGCTGGCCTTGCCATTTCGCGGGTGGATGTCAGGCAGCTTTCCGCATACGACCAGACTTACGCGCAAGTGTACGGTTCGGACCATGCGGGTTGCGCTGCCATGCGGCGGAGCTGAGATGATAGCGACGATCCTGCGTGGCGGTCTGGTTGCCGGCTTCCTCCTGCTCGCGCTGACGCCGGCGCGGGCGGATTACGTGGCCCGGAGCGGCGACGTACTGGAGCTCATGGTGGCTGGCGCACCAGCTCTGAACCGCCGCGTGACCGTTGATGGCAGCGGCGACATCACCCTGCCGGTGCTCGGCCAGGTGAGGGCCACGGATGTCGGTCTGGCTGAGCTCGGCCAGCGAATCCAGGCATCGCTGGTGGCCCGGAACGTGGTGCAGCGCGGCAGGACCATTGTCTCGGTATTTGAGTACGGTCCGATCTATGTGGACGGCGACGTGGCTAGGCCGGGCGAGTACCGCTACCGGCCGGGCATGGCGGTGCGCGCCGCGATTGCCCTGGCCGGCGGGTTCGACGTCACCCGCGGGCTGGGGCGGCTGACCGCCGCACAGGCGGTGGAGGCGCGCGCCGATTACGGCGCGACGGCGATCGACTTGGCACGGCAGCAGGCGCGGATCGCAAGACTTGAGGCGGAGCTGTCCGGCGCAGCAACTTTCGACCCAGCGGCAATCACGGAAACGCCGGGCGTGCCGGATGCGGTTCTACGCGAGATCGTCGCCGCTGAAGCGCGGCAAATGGAGGCCGAACGCCAAGCCCGGGCGAACGAGAAGGTTCGCCTGGAGCGGATGCTGGTGGTGGCGCGCGCAGACGTAGCGATGCTCGAACAGGCGGAGCGGCAGCAGCGGACAAGCTACGAACAGGCGGTTAGCGAAGCCAGCCGTGCCGGCGACCTCTTCCAGAGAGGTGTGGGTACCACCGTCCGGGCGGAAGGCGCGGAGCGCAGCCTCGCCCAGGCACGATCGCAGCACCTGGACGTCCAGCTGCGCCTCGCTCAGGCGCGGCGGGAGGTAGAAGAGCGCGAGCTGCAGCTCCAAAACTTCGATGACCAGCGCCGAGCGAACCAGCTTGAACTGCTAACGGCAGCCGTCGCGGAAGCCGGCAAGGCGCGGTTCCGTCTGAAATCAGCGCGGGAGCGCATTGCAAGTCGGTCTGACGGGCCCGCCGCTGCCGACGGTGACGTTGCAACGCCCAAGATCCTAGTCCGGCGCCTCGTAAACGGGATGACCATGACTCTTCAAGCAGAACTCGACACGGCATTGCAGCCTGGCGACAGCGTCGAAGTGGTCAGGAACGACATGCAGGCCGATGCAGCCGAGCCGAGGCGCGGCCGGTGACGCGCAGCATGGAGGCAGTACGCGTGTCCGGGCGGGGTTTCGCCTGGGCTATGATACTGGTCGCCGCGCTTGCCCCCTGGGCGCACCCCGAGGCGGCATCCCGGCCGGAGCGCGTCCCCTCGGGTCTCGGGATTCATGTCCAGGTCTGGCACGTCACAGGATCCGACCTGGAGCGGATTAGAAACCTCGGCTTCGGCTTCATTAGGTGGGGCATCGCCTGGGACGCCGTCGAGAAAGCTCCCGGTGAGTTCGATTGGTCCGGGCCGGATGAGTTCATCGAGCAGGTCGAGCGCGCTGGCCTCGGATCCGTCGTGATTCTCGGGACCGGCAATCCGCTATACAGCCGGATGCTGGAGTTGCCGCGGGATCCAGGGGCGAGATGGACGCGGGTCGCGGCGCCACCGGAGACCGAAGCCGAAAGGGCCGCCTTCAGCCGCTTCGCCGCGGCCGCCGCCCGGCGATATGCGGGGCGCTCCATCACCTGGGAGATTTGGAACGAGCCGGACTCGCGGATCTTCTGGCCGCCGGCGCCGCATCCGGAGAGCTATGCGAGATTGGTCAGCGCGGCCTGCGCGGCTATCAAGGCAGCCTCGCCGAACGCCGCCGTGCTCGCCCCCGGCACGGCCGCCCTGCCCAACCGCGTTCCACAATTCTTTTCCGAACTTTCCAAGATGGACGCCCTCGACTGCCTCGATGGCCTGAGCATGCACAGTTACCGCATCCAGGGCGGGGTGCAGCCGGACCCGGAGAGCGTGGCGCCCGAGAACATGGCGAGCCGCGCCTTCCTAGACCGCCTGTCACCGCGGGCACGCGCCCTGCCGATGCTCTGCACGGAATGGGGCTACCCGATCTCGGCGGTCGGACCCGAGACGCAAGCCGCCTACCTGGCTCGGACATATTTGGCCAATCTGGCGAGCGGCGTGGCCGCAACAGTCTGGTACGAGTGGAAGGACTCGCGGAACGAGCCGCTCAATCCCGAGTCCCATTTCGGCCTGATCACCGCCCAGGGCGTCTCCAAGAGCGGGCTGGACGACGCGCTGCTCCCCCGCATGCTGCGTATGGATTTCATCCGCCGCCTGGAGACGGGAAGTTCCCTCGTCCAGGCTCTGCTGTTCGAGGAGGCCGGTGTCGAGCACGTCGTCGCCTGGGTCAGGTCGGCCGACCCAAGCCGCAATGTTCGTGCGACCATCGGGGATGCGACGGTCGTGCTCGGCATCTCCCCAAAAATCACGCGCGGCAACCGCATCGCCGTGACCGGACATGCTCGATAACCTGATCACGGTTCTGTTCGCGCTGGGCGTGGTCGCGGTGCCGTTCGACGCGATCCGTGGTGTGGGCGCCATCGGCGAGTTGAGCAACGAGGCGTCATTCTATTTCTTCGCGGCCGCTATGGGCCTGCAGGCCCTGAAGGCTACCGGGGCAGCGCTGGTACGTGAGGTGCGTCCGCCCCTCGGCTTCCAATTCCTGTGCGGGGCGGGCGCCATCATCCTCGGCGCCGTCCTCCTCTCCGCCATGTGGAATGCCGCAGAGATCGCCGTTGCCACATTCCATGGGCGGGCCGGCGCGCCCAAAATGGTCACGTCGACCGGTGTCTTGGTTTACGGTCTCGCGCTTGCCTGGATGACCTGCGCCGTCGCGCCCGGGCGATGGTACGCTTGCCTCATTCTCCCAATCTGCCTCAGCGCGGTCCTGTGCATCGGTTACGGCGTGTTGGAGGGGGCGCATCGGGCAGGGGTAACGCTTCCGGTCTACACGACCCTGGACGCGGCGGTCCACGCCGGCTCCGACCAGGAGGTGCAACCTTGGAACAACGCGATAAACCTCAAGCTGGTCGAGGCGTGGGACAAGCGCCTCCGGACCGTCTCCTTCGAGCCCCCGGCCTTCGGCAACTTCGCCGGGCTGGCATGGCCATGGTTGCTGTGTGCCGTGCTGATGACGCGGGGGGCGAGGCGGCTCGCCCACATCGCGCTCCTGGCAGCCTTCACGATCCTCGTCGTGGCCTCGCAAGCGCGCACGGGATGGCTCCTGCTCGCCGCTAACGTCGCTTGTTTCGGCGCCTTACGTATCCTGTTCCTGCCTGGCAGTGGCTTGGTCAACAGGTTGGCCGCCAGATCTGCCGCTGTGCTCCTGCTGGCGGGGATCACCGCTGGTGTTGCGGCCTATGGCGCAAACCTCGACCAGCTCATCAGCGAAGTCGTCGCCGGCGACTCGGTGTCGGACCTGTCGCGGCTCGCCTACCAAGTGACGGCGCTGAACATCTTCGCATCGCAACCGACGCTGGGCTCGGGCTTGGGCCAGTTCGCCTTCCGCGCCTCGCTCCACATGCCCTCTTGGGGGTTCCTCAGCCCGGAGATCGGGGCATCGCTCGTCCATCCGGAAGCACCTTGGCCGAATACCTACTCGCTCTACGCCCGGATCGCCGCTGAACTCGGGCTGGTCGGTCTCGCCGGCTGGCTGGCGGTGTGGGGCACCCTGATCCTGTCGGTCCGTCGCGCGGCGCTGACCTTCGCCAGCTTCGGCAGGGCGGTGCCGGCGATCGCCTATCCGATCATCATGAGTTCTGTCGGCATTCTAGTAACCGGCATCACCACGGACACGTTCCGGATCCCGATGATGTGGCTCGCCCTGGGCGCGGGCGCCTGCTTCACGGCGCGGGCAGCTCAGCTTGCCCGTGACCGCCCCCATGGCGCGACTGCCGCTGGTACAGTTGGGCAGGCCCGTTGTCCCTCTTGGCTTCCGGGAGTGGGTGGCCCTCTCAGCGGCGCCGGCGAGCGATAACGTTGTGTTCTTTGGTTGGCCCAACGAACCGGATGGACCTATAACTTCTCGTGTATTTTCTCCGAATTCATGCAGTTGGGACTTTGGACAATGCCGCAGTCATCCGACCCCATTGCTGACCCAAAACGCCTCGCAGCGGTGCGGCGAACTGGGCTACTGGATAGCCCGCCAGAAGCGTTATTCGACCGTCTGACCTTGGCTGCTTCCAAGGTGATGGACGCGTCCGTAGCGCTCGTCTCGCTGGTGGCCGACGACCGCCAGTTCTTCAAGAGCGCCCAGGGCTCGAGCGATGTCTTCCGCGCAGAGCAGGAAACAACCTTGGCCATGTCGCTATGTCGCTACGCCGTCGCGGCGGTGAAGCCGCTGGTGATCTCCGACGCGCGGCTGCGCCCAGACTTCAAGGACCATGCCGCGGTCATGAGCGGTCTGGTTATCGCATACGCCGGCTGTCCCATTGTCTTGGACAGCGGCGAGGCAGTCGGCACTGTTTGCGTGCTGGACGACAAGCCCCGCGAATGGAGTGAGCAACAGGTCACGGCGCTGAACGAACTGGCTCGCGAGGCGTCGCAACTCATCGCGCGGCAAGCTACCGCAGGCGACTCGAAGGCACGCCTTTTTGCGCGGAAGATCGGCATGGCTCCAGTCCCTCCCGATGGGCAACAAAATAGTTCGGCTTCCGGTGTGGTAGCCCTCCTCGACCGGATGGAGATGCCAGACCACCCTGCGGAGCAGGCGGCTCCGGCCACTGCCGCGGAGGCGGAGAGCGGTCTGGTGGCCGCCGCGCTGTTTCTCGTGCGGCAGGTGGATGCCTATGTTCTCAGCCTCGGCACGCGCGCCTCAAATGGGCAGGTCGACGAGCAGAACCGGCTGCGTGCCGCGGTGGTCGGCGCGCAGGCGAGCCTGCTCCGTGCGCTCGAGGCATTCGATGTGGCTGATAAGCGGCCGGCGAGCGGGACCGAGGCAGCCACTGCGCTTCGCAACAGCTGTGCGGCGTTCCTCGAGGCCGAAGCGCGTCGGACGCGCACCAGTCTCTTGTTTCGGCGCGGTGAAACGAGTTTGGAGGAAGTCGAGCGAAGCGTGTCCGAAGCGAGTGCTGCAGAGCAGGCGATGAGACTTGCCTTGAGGAATCACACATTGCAAGCGCGTGAAGGCACCTAGCTCTGCGATTGACGGACCCTCACTTGTCTATCATTCTCCCATTTGGGTGGCTGGGGCTGTTGTTATGAGGCGCATTCGTGTTTTTGAACAACCACCTGCGCATGGGCATGTGCCCGTTCGAGTGCGGTAGCCGGTGTCGTCAGAGGCGGGGCGCGTGAGCGCCGATCCTGCGTTCCGCAGCACAAATGGATCGGCGGTGCCGAAGGAAGCTGTCTTCGAAACAGGTGGAGGCGGACCGAGACGCCAGTTACTATCAGGCGCCGGCCGGCGGGATCCCAGCCTAACCGAGGTCAGGTCAGCGGGTGTAGCCACCGCCGCCCCGCAGTTCCAACGTGCCCGGCTGGTTTCCGGCGCCGGGCTCGCTATGGCCGACGCGCTCGTTTTCGCCGTCTGCACCGCTGTCGTTTACGCCATCCGCAGCGTGATCTGGGAGGCGACTCCATTGTTCTGGGGCCTCTGGCCGGTGTTCGTCTGCTGGTTGTTATTTCGCTGGGCGGTGGGGCTCTATCCCCCTTTTGGGATGCCGCATCCGGAGGAGTTGC
Organism: Belnapia sp.; assembly: GCF_059504005.1. NCBI lineage: Bacteria > Pseudomonadati > Pseudomonadota > Alphaproteobacteria > Acetobacterales > Roseomonadaceae > Belnapia > Belnapia sp. The sequence goes on from NZ_JCACHU010000137.1 coordinate 10,940, forward strand.
GGCGGTCGGTGCTGACCACCCTCATCGTCGCGCTGTCCCACCTGATCGCTCTGCTGGCGACGGAGGAGACTGAGACGTACCGGTTCGCCGGGCTCGCAATCTGGCTGCTCGCCCTTCCTGCTTGCTACTTCGCCCGCAGCTTCGTGCGCGGAGTTCTCCTTCGCAACGGCTTCTACTGCATGCCTTACGTGATTGTGGGCGTGGGCCCTCTGGCAGAGGCTGCGATTCGCGAAATGCGCGCAGACCCGGAACTCGGCATGGTACCGGTAGGGGTCTTCGGCGACGCCAGCCGCCTGGCGACGCCGGCGGTCCATGGAGTGCCGGTGCTCGGCCCCATCGAGGCGATCAAGGTCCGCACCTTCCCCTGGCCGGTCCGCCACGCGCTGATCTCGCTGAGGCCGGGAGAGATGAACAATGAGCAGCTCGACAAGCTGGCGGCCAACCTTGCGGAGACCTTCCCCCGTGTGCAGGTGCTGAGCGACGCGACTCTGCTTGGCAATCTGTGGGCGCGGTCGCGGCCGATCGGGCCTTACTTGGCGACGGAGGTGCGGCAGGCGCGCTTTTCGGAAAGCCAGCGGCGTGCCAAGCGGGCCGTGGACATCCTGGTCTCGTTGCCGATTCTGATCATGGCGGCACCGATCATCGGGCTGGCAGCGGTGGCCGTGAAGCTGGCGAGCCCCGGACCCGCCTTCTTCTCGCAGACACGGGAGGGCATCAACGGGCAGCCGGTGCGAATCTACAAGCTCCGCACAATGATTCCGGACGCCGAGAAACGGCTAGCGGAGTATCTGGCGAGCAACCCGGCGGCGCGTTTCGAATTCGAGCGTACCTTAAAGCTCCGGGACGATCCGCGCATCATCCCGAAGGTCGGCAGCTTCCTGCGCCGCTCGAGCATCGACGAGTTGCCGCAGCTCCTGAATATCGTCAGGGGCGACATGAGCCTCGTTGGGCCGCGCATCATGCCCACCCGCGAGGTGGAGCGGTACAGCACAACGGGCCAAGCGCTACGCCGGGATGTGCCGCCCGGTCTGACCGGCCTGTGGCAGGTCACATCGCGGAGTAACAGCGACCTTAAGATCCGCGAGGTTGCTGACGCCTTCTACGTCAGCAACTGGTCCGTCTGGCTCGACGCCTGGATCCTGCTGCGGACGGTCCGCGTTGTGCTCGCCGGTTCTGGGGCGTACTGACGCCGCCCGGCGGTACCTTTTGCAACAAACGGGTGATCCAGGCGCGGCGCTCGCATCACACCGGCTGACCGATTGATGCAGCAATTTGGAGCGGAACTCGAAATGCCCAACGAGTCTATTGAGGCAGCGAGCCGTCCGCTGCGCCTGGCCCATGTGACCGAAGCGCCGGGTGGAGGCGTCCTGAGCTACCTGCAGGAAGCCGTAGCGTTCCAGGCGCAGTCTCCCGCCGTCGAGTCCATCGCCGTTGTCGGGCCGGAGGTCAATGCCGCCTCGATCATCCGGATCGACAGCCCGAAGCTGGTCGTCAGCTCCTTTGAACACAAGCGGGGCTCGGTTGCCGGGCTGCTGCGCCTCGGCAAGCTCACGCGGGGCGTCGTGGCGCAGACTTCCGCCGACATTCTGCACGTGCATTCGACCTTTGCCGGCGTCATGTCGCGGCTGGGCGCGGCGGTCGGCGTCAGGCGGCCGAAAGTTGTCTACAGCCCGCATGGCTGGGCTTTCTCCCGCACGAGTTCGGCCAGGCCGCTGATCGTAGCGGCCGAGAAGTTGCTAGCCCGCTTCACCGACCGGATCGTCTGCGTCTCCCGCGCGGAGAAGGAGGATGCGGTCACCGCGGGCATCCCCGCCGCGAAATGCGTCGTTATCGAGAACGGCATCAAGGCGCTGCCCGCCTTGTCCGACGACGGCGCTTTTCGGAAGGCGGAGCGACAGGGCAAGCTCCGCGTCCTGTTCGTCGGCCGCTTTGATCGGCAGAAGGGCTTTGATTTCTGCCTCACGGTCATGGCGAGGCTGAGCGACATAGCCGAGTGTTTCGCGGTCGGGGATTATGTCGTCGGACCCGCTGAGACGCAGCTTTCGATCCCTGAGAACGTGACGCTACTTGGATGGCGGGACCGCGCCGAGGTCGTCGAGTTGTATGAGCATGCCGACCTGCTCCTCATGCCGTCGCGATGGGAGGGGCTGCCAATCGTCGCGCTCGAGGCGATGCGCTCCGGGCTGCCGATCTTTTGCACGCCGGTGGGAGGGCTGCGGGACGTTGTTGTCGACGAGGTCACTGGCCGGTTCTTCGACTTGTCCGACCCAGAGACGGTCGCCGAAATGATCAGATTGGTGAGCCGGGAAACCCTGGCGAGCTACGGGGCGCAGGGGCACAAGCGCTTCTTGGAGCGCTTCACGGCGGAACGGATGAACCAGGAGACGATCAGCCTGTATCGATCCCTTCGCAATGGTGGCGGTGAAGGCGCATCGTCTGTCGCCGTGCCAGAGCCCACGATGGTCACCACGGACCAGCCTGAGGTGGAGACAGCGTCTGCCGCGGTCGGTCGTCAGACCGCGTGACGGCTTACGTACGGCGGAACGCTCCCCAGATTCAGCATCAGATGAGGTGGAAAATCAGGGGGTCGTCCCGGAGTTGGAACATGATGTGATTGACGTGGTGGTAGGTTGTGACAGGCGCACTGCCCACCAGCGGATCGAAGAGCTCGACCGTCGAGAAATTCGACGCCAAAAACAGGGTAACGTCCGAGGCCGTCGCCGCCAGGTGGACGTGATTGACGGGGTCCCAAATCTGCTGCTCGTCCCAGACGACGAGGTCGGAGGTGCCGTCGCGCTTCTGCATGAGCTGCGCGGAGGCCGAGCTGGGCAATCCGGCGAATGAGATAGCCTGCGGCTTAAGGTTGAAAGAATCCGCCCCCGGCCCGGGGTCTGCAAGGATCGTGGTCAGGTTGTGCAAGGCCGTAGCGAAGGTCTTGGGCGAGCCGTTCGCCTGGAACAGTCCGAAGTTGTTCTCCCGATTGAAATCAGAACCCTGGTCGTGGAGTTCGTAGAAGAACGTTGCGGCGATGCCGGATTTCCAGTTCTCAAGCGCGGTGTACAAGCCGTACTTTGCCTGCACATCCTGGTTGACCCCGCCCCAATCGGAGTCCTGGGGCAGTGTGTAGTAGTTGGTCTCTGTCACTACGATCGGCTTGCCAGGCAGGTTAGCGGCAAAGTTCTGTATGGTTTGCGGAAGCCAGTCGGCGGGCCGCAGTCCGTTAGGCACGTATCCATGAACGTTGGCGTTGTCCGCGTAGGCCGACATATCTCCAATGCCGTAGGCGCTCTGCGGCAGCCATGCCGTCGTGAAGTTGTAAACGGGCACACCGGCCAGGTCCGCACTGCTGTGCACCGCGGCGTAGAGGTCCTTCTGCAGGGCCTGCACCGCCTCGATCCCCGCCAGCCCCTGGTAGACGACAGGGGATGCGTCGATCTCGTTCGGCCCCTCGACCGAGGTCACCACGCCGGGATGGGCGCGGGCGAAGGCGGTGAGGCTCGCCATATGGGCGTCGAGGTCGACCGGGTTGATGTTCGGCAGCAGGGCATCCAGCTTGACCCCGGCTGAAGCGAGAGTGCTGCTCTGGGAATATTGCAGCGCCCAGACCTGTTCGGGGAACCAGTCGCGTATGTGGTTCACGCCAATATAGTTTAACTGCTTGAGAACGACCTCCACGTCGTCATACGAAGGGTTCCCCAGGTGCGTATTCACGCCGAGTGAATGAACGAAGTCTGCCGCTCTCGAGATCGCCAGAGAATACGACGCGGGTGCTGCTACGACCTTGATGGGGACTGCCGCTGCTAACATTGTAGCCGTCGTGACCTGTACTGGAGAGGCGGTCGGGACAGGTGCGGGCGTTAGCTCGGCCTGGACTGGCGCGGGAGCGGGAGCGGGGGTAGTGACAGGACTCGCGGGGCTTTCCACCGGCCCCTTGCCGCGTGGAGACGTGTTGAAGAACGTCTCGGGTTGCGGGCTGGTCGTGGTGGATTTTTTGGCGATGATGACAAGCTGATCGCCATCAATGGCCAAGGCTGCCGCGAAGTCCGTATACGCGTCTGGCGTCGACGTGTGCCAGTCGCCGACTAGGGGCGGTATCGCGGCAGGTTCGACCCCCCAAATGATGTCGGGCTCGGCAAGGCTCAAGGCGCCTCCCGCGGAACTAACCGGTTTGTCCGCATCAGGCCATGGCCCCTTTGCCGAGACAGTGGACGGCGCACCGGTTTGGCCGGCTGCTTCGTGCACCGGCGCGAACTCATTCCCGACTAGCCTGGCGATATTTTTCGAATCCGCACTGATCGGGCTTCCGAAAGCAGCAGAGAATATTGCGCGGTTGTAAAAAACTCGTCCGTCCGGTTGGTGAGGTAGCAGTGCTGCGGGCGGAACGTGGCTCATGAAAAGGAGGGTAATGGAGCAGCTGACTTATGTCCACTACAGGTTGAATTACACTGCTGAAATGCTCGCCTCTGGAAGTCCGGGATCCTGAGCTACTTCTAAGTGACCGTTTTTAAACCGTCGTGGGCTGCTGCGGCGGCGAGGTTGCGGCAAAGCATCGTTTTGCCGCCGCCTCCCTTTCCCGCTGCTAGAAGAATGCGCTTCAGGTCGTCCCCCAACGACTGTGGCAGGCAATCATTACCCGTCATGGCCTCGGTAGCGCAACTGCGGCAAAACACTGACCGATTAGACTTTCCTGCGCCAGATGGCGGTAACAGCACAATCCAACCAGCCTCAAGAACGATCGATAACGCAACTATTTGCTTCAAGATAACAGCCTTCTGTAATCGGGTCGGTCAACCCTCTCTGTCAGGGAAGTTGTCCGGCGCCTTGAGATGATCATTCATTTTCGGAGGGGCGGGACGGAGGGATGAGCTGGCCTACTCACCAGAGCGCCGCGCGGCGGTTCTGAAGAAGCTGGAGCCGCCGAACGCGGCTCCCTTGCGGCAGCTGGCCCAGGAGGAGGGGATCTCCGAGGCAACCCTGCACGCCTGGCGCCGCGAGGCCGGCAGCCAAGGGCGGCTGCTGCCCGATGCCGATGCTGGCCCGGAGGGTTGGACGTCGCGCGACAAGTTCGCCGCGGTGATCGAGACGGCTGCCATGAATGAGGCCGATCTCGCCGCCTACTGCCGTCAAGCGGGGGTCGCGTCCCTGGGTGCGGTGTAGGAGGCCGTTGTCGTAACGGTAGCGGCCATCGCGGTAGTCCTCGGTAGGGTTGTGTTGCGACACGCAACTCTGACCCAAGGACGCCACGATGACCGATGAGAGGATCGCTGTTCGGGAGCTTTTGGAGAAGGGCTCTGATGCTACTTTCCTTCGGGAGATGATTGGCTTTGCCGCCCATCGGCTGATGGAGCTGGATGCTGAGGGGGCCTGCGGCGCCGAGCATGGCGCGCGGAGCCCCGGGCGGGTGAACCAGCGCAACGGCTATCGGGAGCGGGACTGGCAGACCCGGGCCGGGACGGTGGAGCTGCGCATTCCGAAGCGGCGGCGTGGCTCCTACTTCCCGGCCTTCCTCGAGCCGAGACGGCTGGCGGAGAAGGCGCTGACGGCGGTGATCCAGGAGGCCTATGTCCAGGGCATCTCCACCCGCTCGGTGGACGACCTGGTCCGGGCCATGGGCATGGAGGGGATCAGCAAGAGCCAGGTGAGCCGCCTGTGCGCCGAGATCGATGGACGGGTGCAGGATTTCCTCTCCCGGCCGATCGAGTGGTCGGCGTATACGCCGACGGCCCTATCTCTGGCTCGACGCCACCTACGTGAAGGTCAGGGAGGCCGGCCGCCTGTTGAAGGCAGTGCCTCCAACCGGTCGCAGTCAGCATCGCGGTGGGCGTCAATGGCGATGGTCGGCGCGAGGTGCTCGGCATGGCGGTCGGCGCCTCCGAGGCGGAGACCTTCTGGACGGACTTCCTGCGCGGCCTGGCCCGGCGCGGCCTGCGCGGCGTGAAGCTGGTTATCTCCGACGCCCATGAGGGCCTGAAGGCCGCGGTGGCCAAGGTGCTCAGGGCGACGTGGCAGCGCTGCCGCGTTCATTTCGGCCGCAACGCCGCGGCCCATGCCGGCAAGACCCAGCGCCGCATCGTCTCGGCTTGGATCGGCACCGCCTATGCCGAGGCCGATGCTCCTGCCGCTCACGCCCAGTGGCGCCGGGTTGCCGGCCAGCTCCGCCCCAGGGTGCCGAAGCTCGCCAGCCTGATGGAGGCTGCCGAGGAGGACGTACTGGCCTTCATGGACTTTCCCCGCGAGCACAGGGCCAAGCTCCACTCGACCAACCCCATCGAGCGGCTCAACGGCGAGATCAAGCGCCGCACCGACGTGGTCGGCATCTTTCCCAACCAGGCCGCCGTCGTCAGGCTCGTCGGTGCCCTCCTCCTCGAGCAGTCGGATGAATGGGCCACCCAGCGATCGCGCTACATGACGCTGGAGACCATGACCGCGGTGAGCGATACTCCGGCCGTCAGCCTGCCAGTTGCAGCTGTTTGACACTGCGGCACAGCCCGCTGAGGAGCACCGCTCCTACACCACGCCCGGGGGCACGACCCCACCGGGTCGAAGTGGGAGCCTCCTCCGCTCGCTTGACCACGGCTGCGGAGACCGCGCCCATCCTACTGACCAGGTCGCATGCGAGGCGCTACCGCGCATATTCCGCGCTTCGCCTTGGGATCGAGCATCTGGGCGACATGGCCGTCGGAAATGCATGCCGTCCTTCCGACGCGGCGCGGGCTACAACCGAATAGCTTTGTTATCCGAGTTGAAGGCAGGACCGCGCCTTGTCGCGCGGGGGACGCGCAATGAGTGTTTCATCTGCAACTTCGGAACGATGCGCGGCGCCGCCCCTCTATCCGGCGATATGGGCGAACCAACATCAATTCCGGCAGTAGAGCGAGGTGCCGCGCCGTTACCGAACGATGTGGGCGAAGATGACTGCTCGTTCAAATCAACTCACGCCGAGGCGGAGGGGGACACACCTCAGTCGTTGATGGCGCGTCGATCTTCCCCAATGTCGCCGCAGCCGCCGACCCTATGCTTCGGCCGTCGCGCCTTCGGATGGCCAGTCATTCGGCAGGTCAGATGCGCGCGAAGCTCAAGTACCATCTCGCAAGCCAAAACCAGGCAGTTCCTAACCCTCCCTGGCGCTGCCAGGGGAGCCACAGCACCGCGTCCTGCCAACAACCGCTTTGCATAAGCCGATGACCGCGCCTGCTCCTGTACCTATGGCGCTCGTCGCATTGGCGCGAGATCGCTTGAGCAAGCCGCTGCGTTTGCCCTAGTTCGGAACTTGGAAGCGTCCCCTTTGACTGGCGTAGCGCTTGGTGATTCAGACCACTTTCCACTTGAAGGTGTACCTGCTGGCGCTTCCGCTAAAGTCCCCGCGGCTTCGGTCGGCCCATCGTCAGGTTGCTTCGGAAGCGACTTCGGGCTGCTCTAGAAGCCAAGCCCTGAAGGCGGCTATCGCCGTGGTTTCGCTCCGCGACTTCAAGCGGGTGAGCCAGTACTCCCCGAGCGCCACCTCTGCCGTGAAGGGCCGGAGCAGACAGCCTTGGCGCAGATCGCGCTCGAACATGCGCGCCGGCAGCAGCGCAACACCGACGCCCTGCATTGCCGCCTCCGCCATGGTTAAGGAAGAGTCGAAGATGAAGCCGTGAACGGTGGGGGCGGCGAGATCTGCCACAGCGAACCATCGATCCCATTCTTCAACGCGATAGGAGCGCAGCAGGGTCTCTCGCAGCAGGTCCGCAGGTCGGCGCAGGCGTCGGGCCAGGACCGGCGCGCACAGCGGCGACAGCGGCGCGGCGAAGAGACGTGTGGCCTCTGTGCCATGCCAAGCGCCGTCACCAAAACGAATGGCGCAGTCCAGCCCCTCGCCAGCCAGGTCGACGCGATTGTTGTTGGTCATCAGCCGCAGGTCGATGAATGGGTATGCGGCGCGAAACTCCGGCAAGCGCGGCAACAGCCAGCCGGTGGCGAAGGTACCGACCGCGCCGAGCGTCAGCACCTCTCGCAGGCGCCCACCCCCGAACCGGTCCAACGAGCCGGCGATGCGGCGGAACGCGTCGGTCAGCACTGGCAACAGGGCCTCGCCCTCCTCGGTCAGGGCCAGTCCGCGGGGCAGGCGGCGGAACAGCCGGACGCCCAAGATTTCCTCAAGCTCCTTCACCTGGTGACTGACGGCCGCTTGAGTGACCCGCAACTCGAGACCGGCCCGGGTGAAGCTCAACTGCCGCGCCGCCGCCTCGAAGGCACGGAGGGCATTGAGCGGGAGATGGCGCATGCTCATGGGCGAACATATTAGTTTTTCTTGGGTCTCCCGTGAAGATTGATCGTTTGTCGGTGCCCTGTCCGCTGAGCACTTTGCCGCCCGCCAACCAACAGGAGACGGCGCGTGATCGGCAGACGGATGTGGATGGGGTGTGTGGCAACATTGGGTGGTTGGGGCTCGGGCTTGGCGCCTGCTCGGGCGGAGGGTGGTTTCGCCAAGCTGCCAGCTGCCTTTGCTCGGATCGAGGCAGCGCGCGGTGGACGGCTTGGCGTCGCGGTGCTCGACACCGGTACCGGGCGGCGGGCAGGCTACCGCCAGGACGAGCGCTTCCCGCTAGCGAGCACCTTCAAACTCCTGGCGGCAGGCGCCGTGCTGGCCCGCGCCGATGCCGGCCGCGACAGCATGGAGCGGCGGGTCCGCTTCACCAAGGAAGACTTGGTGACCCATTCTCCTGTGACCACGCTACAGGCGGGCGGTAACGGCATGACGCTGGCCGAACTGTGCGAGGCCACCATGATCACCAGCGACAACACCGCCGGCAATCTGCTGCTGGATGCTCTGGGCGGTCCGGCAGGGCTCACCGCCTATTTGCGCTCCCTAGGCGACAACGTGACCCGATTGGACCGAAGGGAGACGGATCTGAACGAAGCCCGTCTAGGAGACCCGCGCGACACCACGAGTCCGTCAGCCATGCTGGCGACCATGCAGGCTCTGACGCTGGGTCCGGCCTTATCCCTGTCCTCGAGGGAGCGGCTGGTGGGATGGCTACGCGCCAACCAGACGGGTGATGCACGCCTGCGGGCGGGGCTGCCGCCAGACTGGCGAGCGGGGGAAAAGACCGGTACCGGGGGGAACGGCACGAGCAACGACGTTGGGTTGCTCTGGCCGCCGAATGGCGTAGCTCCGGTGCTGGTGGCCGCCTATCTGACCGAAGGTTCGGCTGACGATCCTGTCCGCAATGCCGCACTGGCCGATGTCGGTGCTGCTGTCGCTGCGGCTTGGGCGGGATGAATGCCCAGAGCACATAGCCGCTGGCATCGCGCAGCCGACTTCCCAGGGTGATTGTGTTTGGGGGGGTGACGTTGGCTGGGCTCATATGTTCGGCATAGTCTGGCCGTAGGCCGACAAGAAGTGTTCAGACGATCCAGTCCGCGGCCTTGGCGTCACATCCCCTGCAGGCTGGTCAGCAGGCGTTCCAGATCGCGCAGATTGGCAGCACCGGTCTTGTCCAGCACCGCGCGGACCTGGCTGCGGATTGTTGCCTCTCCTAGGCCCCGGCGCGCCGCGACCGCGCCGGTGGTTCTCCCACCTGCGAGGTCCAAGGCCACCTCCGCCTCGGCGCGCGTCAGCCCGAATAGGTCGCGGAGCATGTCAGCCCGCAGCGACGCCGGGACTGTGGGCGAGAGATCACGCAGCAGGACGAGGGCTTGGCCCTGAACCCGCCCCGCACCCGCCTCGGGACCACCGCGTCCGGCGAGGCGCCGCGGCAACGGGGCGACGAGGGCGGCGATGCGCTGAGATCTGTCCTCGGCACTCAGGCGCAAGGCACCACCCGCCCGACCGTCTTTGGCAACCTCCCGCACCAATGCGGCAAAGCGGACGTCCTCGACGTTGCTGCAGGCTACCGCAACGGTGCAGCTTCCAGCACCGCTGGCCCGGCGCACTTGCTGCAGCCGCAGGGCAGCTCCGGGAGCCGCCGCCAACGTCTCGGCCGCCGTATTGGCTACTAGCACGCGCATGGTCGCGTCCAGCACCAGCACACCCAAGGGCAGCGCATCGAGGGCCGCGAGCCCCGCCGTGCCAACCACAGCCTTCAGCCGGTGGCGCAGTTGCATAGCCCGTCGCAGGTGCGGCAGGGCCCCGTCGACGAGCCGCCGCTCAGCATCCGCGAACGGAGCTTCGCGATCGGGGCGGTGCAGACCGATCGGCATCATGCCAGCCTCGCCGAGCGGCACCACCGTGCCGAGAACGTAGCGAAGCCCGAGCGGACGGCCGAAGTCGTTGTAGAACTCGCTGCGCACGAACTCATGGTCGGGCACCAGCATCTCACCGCCAATCAGAAGCCGGATCGGCGCCGCACTGCCGCCGCGCGCCAGCACCGCCGCGGCACGGGTGGTCCACAGGTCGAGGTGACGGTAGCGGGACTGGTAGGCCGCAACGGCACTATCCGGGAAGCCCTCACGCCAGAGCAACTCGGTCTGGCCAGTGAGCGCGTCCCCAACCATCAGCGACGCCGTCCGTGCCTGAACCAACGATTTCAAACCGGCCTCGACCACTGTCCAGGGCGTCGAGCCCGCGGCAGCATCGTAGATCTCTTCCGTGAGCGCCAGCAGCTTCTCGTGCGACATCGCGGCTCTCCACCATCGTGTCGGTCGGTAACCAAGCGCCTGGAAGCGCCTGGAACACCGGCAGAACGCCACGCATTCTGGCCGTGGACATCATCAGTTTGCAGGATATCCGCTAACGCTGCCGAGATGCTCGCGAAGATGGGAAAAGAAGTGAGGCATACCCAATGCCTTGAGCCAGCCGCGGCCCGCCGAGCAATCCGAGAGCACTTGGCGGCGAGGCCTAGCACAATCGCGACACGACGCGTATCGAGAGTGCGACCGTGGCAGCAGGTTGACCGGATTGGGCGCAAAGCCGCCATGGCAGGATCTTGCCGAAAGCGGACCAGCCGCTTCCGAGCATCTCAGGCATAGAAGCGTTTGTTAACCAACGGTCGGGTGGGGCGGCTGCTCACGACCCCTTTGTAGACCTTTGGAGAAAGCTTTTATGATTAGCGATCCGGTAAGGCAGCTTCCGCAGCCACGTCGTCATACATCGGGAGCAAGTACATGAACTTCGAGACCTGGATCGCTGAGATTGAGGCTGTCGTAACCTTCGACGTGGATGCGGGGCTATGGCGGAAGTATTTCGACGCAGGGCTGACGCCACTTCAGGCCATCGAACAGAACCGCATCGATGAGGAAGTCTGACGCAGTCTTCTGGGCGGGCATTGCTAAGCTGTTAGGGTGATCCCCGAGTGGATCGAGACGCGCGAGGGCTTGCGCGTTCACGCCGCCGTCCGGGCGCACGTCTCCTCGCGCCAGACCCGCAAGGCCTTGTCGCGAGCGCGTCGATACTGCGCGGAGGTCATCAGGTTCCGCCGTGGGCGAAAGTGGCCGTAGATCACGGCGTGGGATGACAGGAAGCGCTGCGCCTGCCCGGCCGACTTGAACCGCTGCATCTGGCGTTCTCGGCGCCGGGTTGGCCGATGGGAGTTCTCGGCGCGGTTGTTGAGGTGGCGGCTGCTCCGATGCTGCACCTCAGGCAGGAGATCGCAGTGCGCCACGCCGTAGCTGCGCAGCCCATCAGTGACGATCTTCCGCGGCTTGTATTTCAGGCCGGCCAGCAGGCGCTTGAAGAACCGCCCGCCGGTACTGGCATTCCGGCGATCCTGCACCAGGATGCCGAGCACCACTCCGTTTTGGTCCACCGCGTGCAGAGGTGGTGCAGGACACCATTGATCCTCGGGTATACCTCACCAAGGTGCCAGATATCGCTCGGCTTCGGCTGGCGCCGGCGCAGCCGCTGGGCAAAGTCGATCCCAAACCTCAGGCCCCACTGCCGGATGCTCTCGTGCGTGACCGTGATCCCACGCTCGGCCAGGATCAACTCGACGTCCCGCAGGCTCAAGCTGAACACATGTTACGGCCAGATCGCGTGGCGGATAACTTCGGCCAGGAAGCGGTAGCCAGGGTAGGTGGCGGGGTTGACCAGCCCCCATTGAGTGATCCGGGTGGAATTTTAGTGGGCCATCGCAGCCACGCCTGCTCCTGAGCCGATCTGCGACCTGGCCAGTGGCACCGTCCCCGGGGCAGGCGGACGATAGCCGAGCGATGAGTGGGGCCGGATTTGGTTGTAGTGCTGGCGCCAGCCCTCGATGAGCACCTGCGCCTCCAGAAGCGTGTTGAACACCTCGCCGTTCAGCAGTTCGTCCCGCAGCTTGCCGTTGAAGGATTCGACATACCCGTTCTCCCAAGGGCTCGCCTTCTCGATGTAGGCGGTCCTGGCGCCCACGCTCTCAATCCAGCCCTTTACTGCCTCGGCCACGAACTCCGGCCCCTGGTCCGAGCGGATATGCGCTGGCGCGCCACGAGCGATGAACAGGTCGGCCAAGGTGTCGATGACGTCCGACGAGGAGAGCTTCCGCGCCACGCGGATCGCCAGCGCCTCTCGCGTGAACTCGTCCACCACGCAGAGCATCCGGATCTTCCGTCCGTCCCGGGTCCGGTCCTCGACGAAGTCGTAGGCCCAGACATGGTTGGCCCGCTCCGGCCGCAGCCGAATACAGGAGCCGTCCGCCAGCCACAGCCTGCCGCGCTTCGGCTGGCGCTGCGGCACCGTCAGCCCCTCGCGCCGCCAGATCCGCTCCACCCGCTTGCGGTTCACCGCCCAGCCAGCATCCCGCAGCAGCGCCGTGATCCGCCGGTAGCCATACCGACCGTAGCGCTTCGCCAGCTCGACAATGTCCACCGTCAGCGCCGCTTCGTCGTCCGGCGCACGCGCCGCCTTCCGCTGCGTCGACCTGTGCTGCCCCAGCACCGCGCAGGCCTTTCGCTGCGACACGCCGAGCTCGCGCACGACATGCTCGACGCAGGCCCGCCGCCGCGCCGGGCTCACCACTTTCCCGATGGTGCGGGGCAATGCCCCGCACCCTTCAGGATGACCTTCTCAAGCGTCAGGTCCGACACCGCCTTCCGAAGCCGCGCGTTCTCCCGCTCGAGCTCCCTCAGCCGCCGCACTTGGTCCAGCTTCAGGCCGCAAAACTCGGTCCGCCAGCGGTAGTACGTTCTCTAATTGAGGGCGGGTGCACGGTGATCCTGATCCTCCTCCCTGGTCCGGCGCAAGGTTCTCTACGAAGTCGCCAGCGCGCTTTCGGCGCGCGGCGCTTCATGATGGCGTCCAAGGCTTAGGCTTCGGCCTCCCAGCTTGTGGGCTACGCGGTCGCACCTTGGCGCGCCGCACGTAATACCTCGGGCTCGGCCGTCGCCTCCCGTCCGGACCGGGACGAGAGCTCGAAAATCTATCTGCACCCGCCTGTTGGATTTCCTCCTTGCCTCTATGGTTGCTCTGCCGGTCAGGCTGCGCGGAACTCGGTGCCATCCACCCACATGCGATGGAGGATGACCCCGAGCTTGCGCGCCAGGGCAACGCTGGCCTTCTTGTGGCCGACCCTGGCCCGCAACCGCAGGCCCCACTCGCGCAACGCACCGCCCCCACCCGCACGGGTGATCAGGCTCGACGCCGCCTCGAACAGCAGCGTCCGCAGCATGCCATCGCCCCGTCGGGTGATGCGGCCCGTGTAGTCCACCTCGCCCGACTGATAGCGCTTCGAGGTCAGCCCGACATAGGCGCCGACGGATCTGGAATGGGCGAACCGGGTGGGGTCGTCGATGGTGGCCAGGAAGGCATAAGCGGTGATCGCGCCGACGCCAGGCACGCCCATCAGCCTGCGGCACAGGTCAGAGCCTCGAGCTTCGGTGAGCAACCGACGGGTGAGCTCCGCCAGGGACCGGGCGAGGTCCTCGCGCAGGCGCAGCAACGGCTTCAGTGCCAGGGCGAGTGCTTCATTGGCCTCCAGCGCCAGCTCTACCCGGTCGGCCCAGCGCCGAGGACCCTTCGGCAGGCGCACGCCCATGCTCGTCAGCAGACCGCGGATGGTGTTGTCGAGGTCCATACGCTGGCGCAGGACCAGCTCGCGGGCCTTGAGCAATGCCCGCATGCCCTGCGCCGCCTCGCTCTTGACCCGTACCGCACGGTAGAAGCCGGTGCGTGCCAACTCGGCCAGCATCGCCGCGTCATTGGCATCGGTCTTGTTCGGCATCTGGCTGAGCACGGCGTGGGCCTGGCGGGCGTCGACGCAGACAGCCGGTAGGTCACGGGCAATCAGCTGCCGGTGCAGCCAGTTCGCCATCCGCCCCGTCTCGAGCACTACCCGGGTGGGTCGGCCGAAGCGGGCCAAGGCCGCGGCGATCGCGTCCGGGTCGGTCACCGTCTTGCCCTGGCCAAGGATCCGCCCCTCGGCGTTCCGGGCACAGTAGGCAGTCTCCTCCATGGAGACATCGAGGCCAACGAAATAGCTCATCTCGCACTCCTCCGATTGCCTGGGTAGCAGCCCGTTCGCTGCCACCAACCCCGGAGTGCGCCCGCCCTCAGTTACGCCATGTCGGCTCCGTCACCCCGATCGCCCGGACCGCATCGGCCACCGTCTTGCCCTGGCCAACTAGAACCTTCACCTGCCGCAGCTTCGCCACGATCTCTTCCGGCGTGTGCGCCTTCTTCCGCGCCATCCCAGATACCCCTTCGCTGCCCCCGGACTACATTACCGGCAGACCGTCCTACCCGAAGGTCCGGATAACGCTGACCGAGGTGATGGGTTGGTCCGCCACGGGCGCTCGGCTCGAAAGTGGCGTGAGCCATCTCGGGCAGAACCTGATGGGCGTGGTGCCGGCCGACGACACGCGCTTCGCCTGCCGCCCGCTGGAGGCCATCGACCTTCTCGCGGCCTTCGGCCCCTCGCTCGGGCTCGAAACCAACGGGGCCGTCGAGATCGGCCGGCTCGCGCCACACCCCCCTGCTCGTCCTCGACACCGACTACGTCTTTCGCCGCAACTTCGACGCCGCCTGCCGCTTAGCCGGCATCCGGCCGAACATCGCCTTCGAGAGCCGGACGCCGCATAAGCTGCTGGCCATGGCTGAGAGTGGGCACGGCATTGCCATTGTCCTCTCGGTCCTGCGGACCGACCGGTACCGGCTGCAGGTTTCGGCAATCGCCTATCGGGGCGAGACGCTGCGGGAGCGGCCGGCGATTTACTGGGACAGGCGCCGACCGCTCCCGCGCTACGCCGAGGCGTTCTGCGACATGCTCGGCGCCAATATGCGGGAGGCGTTCCCCATCCCGCACCCGACCGGGTCCGCGACGCGCTGAGGCGGGAGGCGATGCCCGGGCACAGCCCCGCGCAGCGCATGCCCTGCGGCAAGCTTGTGGCCGGGACATAGACGCCCGCCGCTTGGCCGGGCGGGGCGCCCGCCACAATCGGTTTCGTCCAGGACCATCGGCCGGCATGGCTCTGGCCCGAAGAGCTGCACGCGGCCGCCAGCCATGGTGTAGGAGGACATGGGAGTCTCGGGCTTAGGCGACATCCAGATTTACGAGGTGGC
>NZ_JCACHU010000138.1:0-25948 GCF_059504005.1 Belnapia sp.
CGACCGGCGTGCCGGGCTGCCCGCGCAGCGTCGTCACGTCGAAATACTGCTGGTTGTTCATGTGGTGCCGCAGCCGCTCCGGCGACTGGCCGGTATAGCCGAGCGCCCAGGTGCCGCGGTTGATCTCGCGGAGGATGTCCTCCACCGACACCACGCCGTTCTCGACCTTGATGGTCTTGAACATCTGCTCGGCGAAGCCGAGGCGCTTGGCCAGCGCATACATCACGTCGTAGTCGTTGCGGCTCTCAAAGATCGGGTCGACGACCTTCTCGCCCCATTGCAGCGAGCGGTTGGAGGCCGTGCGGCTGCCGACCGTCTCGAAATTCGTACAGATCGGCAGCAGGTAGGTGCCGTCGCGGCGGTTCGAGATCTGCGAATAGGTCGTGGGATGCGGGTCGGCGACCACCAGCAGCTCAAGCTGCTCCAGCCCCTTCACCGCCTCCGGCATGCGAGTCACGGTGTTGCCGCCATGGCCCATGACGAACATCGCCTTGCAGTTCGTCGGCTGGTCGATCTGATCCTTCGGCAGCACCACGCTGTCGAACCAGCGCGTGCTTGGGATGCCCGGCGTCTCCATGAATTTCTTGGAGACGAAGCGCGACTGCATCCATTCGTACTCAACGTCCCACACCCGGCACCAGTGCCGCCAGGCCGCCTCGTCGAGCCCGTAATAGGCCGGCAGCGTCGAGACATCGAGGCCCATGTCGGTGGCCCCCTGCACGTTGGTGTGCCCGCGGAAGATGTTGGCGCCCGTGCCCGCGCTGCCGACATTCCCCGTCGCCAGCAGCAGGATGGAGAAGGCGCGCACGTTCGCCGTGCCGACCGTCTTCTGCGTCGCGCCCATGCACCAGATCAGGGTCGCTGGCTTCTGCGTGGCGAAGACCTGCGCCATGCGCTTGAGCTGCCCCTCGGGCACGCCGGCGACGCGCTCCACCTCGCGCGGGTTCCACTTCGCCACCTCGCGGCGGATCTCGTCCATCCCGTAGACGCGCTGGTGGATGAACTCGCGGTCCTCCCAGCCATTCTCGAAGATGTGCCAGAGCATGCCCCAGATGACGGGGATGTCCGTCCCCGGCCGGATGCGCACATACTCCGTCGCATGCGCCGCCGTGCGGGTGAAGCGTGGGTCGACGACGAAGAGGTGCGACCGGTTCAGCTCCCGCCCCGCGAGCAGGTGCTGCACAGCAATCGGGTGCGACTCCGCCGGGTTGCCGCCCATGATGATCATGGTCTTGGCGTTGCGGATGTCGTTGTAGCTGTTGGTCTGCGCGCCGTAGCCCCAGGTATTCGCCACGCCCGCGACGGTGGTGGAGTGGCAGATGCGCGCCTGGTGGTCGGTGTTGTTGGTCCCCCAGAAGGCGCCGAACTTGCGGAACAGGTAGGCCGCCTCGTTGGTGAACTTGGCCGAGCCCAGCCAGAACACCGCCTCCGGCGTGCTGCGCTCGCGGATCTCGAGCAGCTTCGCCCCGATCTCCTCGATCGCCTGGTCCCAGGAGAGGCGCTGCCATTCCCCGCCGACCAGCTTCATCGGGTATTTCAGCCGCCGCCCACCATGCACCAGCTCGCGCACGGAGGCGCCCTTGGCGCAATGCGTGCCGCGGTTGATCGGCGACTCATAGGCCGGCTCCTGCCCGGTCCAGACGCCGTCTTGCACCTCGGCGATGACGGTGCAGCCGACCGAGCAATGGGTGCAGACATTCTTCACCCGCTGGACCGGCGCGGCGCGCGGCGGGGCCTCCGCCGCCGCGGCCCGGGTCATCACCGGCGGCAGCGCGCCGAGCGCCGCAAGCCCGGCCCCGCCGAGCCCCGCCTGCTTGAGGAAGCCGCGCCGGTCCGTACCCCCCGCGCTCAGCCCGTGATAGGCGCTCGCCAACCGCTGCCGCGCCGCCTGGCCCTCGCTCCGCCGGATCAGCATGGCGCTCAGTACCGGTTGGTGCGGTAGAAGGCCCGCACATGGTCGGTCTCGCGGTAGCGCGGCTTGCGCTTCTCCGCCTCGCTCTCCTTCTGCGGCGGCAGCCCGCCCGTGCCGCCATCCGCCTCGAAGGCGGCCGCCGGCGCCGCCACCGCGGCAAGCCCGAGTGCGCCGAAGAATCGCCGGCGCGCATTCAGCTTGAGATCGTTCTGTTCGGTCATGCGAGGCCCCGCTTCCGGGCGCCACCCGCACCCGGCCTGGATCGCAACGCCGCCGGCGGGGCCGGGTTCACTGCGCCCGCAACCCGTCCTGCCTGTGGGGCGTTGGCCCGCCAAGCCGGGAAGGGACCCATCATGCCGCTGAAATCCGTCGCATTTGCGGCCATGCTCCTCGTCGTCCAACCGCTGGCCGCCATGGCCCAGGGCACCGCTCCCGCCCAGGGCGTGAACCGCCCGATCCCGCGCCCCGCGCCGGATGCGGCGCCGCCTGCCCCGAAGCCGGGCGAGATCACCGACGGCCGTCCGCGCACCGATCCCGGCGGCGGCGCCGCCCGCACCGCCCCCGACACCACCGCCGGCACCCGCCTGCCGCCGGCCAATCAGGCCAATCCGCCGAGCGTCCGCTGACGCCTTGCCCATGCGGATGAACGGCAGCAGCGGGCCCGGGCGCCTCCTCACCGGCATACTCGGCCTTGCCCTCCTGGCCGCCGGCCCGGGCGCGATCGGCCTCATCCCCGACGCCGCCGCGCAGATGCGCTCGAGCGGCGGCTATTCCCGCCCGAGCGGCGGCGTCCGGTCCGGCGGCGGCTATGCCCGCACGCCCTCCTTCGGCAGCTCCCGCATCGCGCCGCGGACACCCTCCAGCAGCGGCGGCTACGGCCGCCCCACCCTGCCGAGCGGGGCCTACCCCCGCCGCCCTTCGGTCGGCAGCGGCTCCGCCTGGGACCGGTCCTATTCGCGCGAGCGCTCGGGCGATGCCCTGTCCCGCATGCGCGCCCAGCAGCAGCAGGCCCAGGAGCAGGCCCAGCGCCCGCAGCGCCCCCCCCCCTTGCCGCCAGCCCAGACCGATGGCGGCTGGTGGCGCGGCGGCGCCCGCACGCCCCCCACCGGCCCGATGCCCGGCTACCGCCCCGGCCGCAACGGCGGCTGGTACGCCGACCGCGGCTGGTCGCCGCAGGCCTTCCCCGGCATGCAGCGCAGCTTCGGCCTGTGGGACGGCGTCTTCCTCTGGTTCATGCTGAGCAATCTCGGCCGCGCCGGCAGCACCGACTTCTTCCACAACCACCGAGACGACCCAGGCTACCGCGACTTCCGGGCCGAGGCCGAGAGCCGCGCCCAGACCGACCCCGAGATCCGCCGCCAGCTCGACGAGCTCGACCGCCGCCTCACTGAGCGCCAGGACCAGCCGCGCGACCCCAACTACCTGCCGCCCGACGTGCCGCCCGAGGTCGCCGCCGCACCGCGCGCGGATACCCGCACCCCTGCCGCCCCGCCCCCACAGGCGGAGGAGGGCGGCGGCATCCCCTGGCTGGTCCTGCTCGGCGGCGCCGGCGTCATCGGCTTCCTCGCCCTGCGGCGCCGCCGCGCCGCCTCGCCCGCGCCGGGCGGCCCCCAGACGCGTCCCGCCCCACGGACGAGGACGGAGATGGCACCCAACGCCCCGCGCTTCCGCCTCGGCATGACCATCACCTGCGACCCGACGCCCTTCCTGCTCGGCGCCGGCAGCATCAAGCTGCCGGCGCCGGCCTTCGCCCAGGGCGATGCCCGGGTCAGCGTGCAGGCCGTGGGCCGCATCCGCGAGGGCAGCGAGGAGCTGACGCGGCTCTACCTGCCGGACGGCCACAGCTTCTTCCAGATCTACCTCGACCCCCGGGGCGAGATCGGCGAATGCCGCTACTTCGCCATCCTGGACGAGGTCGCCCCGGCCGACGAGGCGGAGTGGGGCGCCTGGCTCGACCCGCAGCAGGGCATGATCGGCTGGCCGGAATTCCAGACCCAGGACGGCAAGCTCTACGCCCGCCACTGGTCCCCAGGCGCCGAGCCGGTGCCGCCGCGCCCCATGCCCGAGACCATCGAGAGCCTCGAGGGCACCCGCCAGCGCCAGCAGGCGGCGATGCTCTACGCGGCCGAGACCGGGCTCGCGGCGCCGGCGCCGCCGGTCGAGTACATCCTCGTCTCCGCGGTGGAGGAGGGCGGCCGCGCCTGGGTCGAGATCCGCGCCGGCATCGACATCAACGCCGGCTCGCTCTCGCTGGCCTGACAGCCAACGATACCGGAGGACACCCCGCCTTGGCTTCGATCCTGGATACCCTCTGGTCCGGCCTGCCCATCCTGGTCGTCCAGCTGGCCGCCACCCTAGGCCTGCTGGCGATCGGCATCGCCTGCTACATGGCCCTCACGCCCTTCCACGAGCGGCAGCTGGTGCGCGAGGGCAATACCGCCGCCGGCATCGTCTTCATGGGCGCCCTCGTCGCCCTGGCCATCCCGCTCGCCGCGACGCTGGCGACCAGCGTCGTCACCCTCGACATCCTGATCTGGGGCGTGGTCGCGGTCGTGGTGCAGCTGCTCGCCTTCCTGCTCACCGCCGCCCTGTTCCGCGGCCTCCGCGCGATGATCGAGGCGGACAATGTCGGCGCCGCCTGCGTCCTCGTCGGCATCCAGCTCGCCGTCGCGCTCATCAATGCCGGCGCCATGGCCGGCTGAAGCCTCCAAGCCCAACCCTAGCCAGCAAGGAAACCCCCGCATGATCTCCTTCATCCGCAACCTCGTCGGCGTGAAGACCGACCAGGCCGTCCAGGGCGCCGTCGAGGCGCTGGTCCGCTGGGACCCGCAATCCGCCACCGAGGCGGAGCTGCGCGGGATGGAGCAGCACCTGGACGAGCTCGGCCGCCAGGTCGCCGAGGCCCGCCAGGCCTTCGACCGCGAGCAGCGCGAGGCCGACGCCATCGGACAGCTCTCGCAGCAGCGCATGGCCGCCGCCGAGCAGCTCCAGCAGCGCCTGCAGGCGGAATCCGACCCGGGCCGCAAGACCGAGCTGGAGCGCAGCCTCGCCACCCTGGTCGGCATGCTCGAACAGATGGCGCCCGACATCGACCGCGAGCGCCAGGACGCGGCCGATGCCGCCAACTTCCTGCACATGCTCGAGGACACCTACACCCAGGCCGGCCAGAAGCTGAAGGGCGCCCGCGACGCGCTGAACCGCGCCCAGCGCGACATGGGCCGCGCCGAGCAGCAGCGCGAGGTCGCCGAGCGCCGCGCCGAGGCTGCCCGCCAGGCCGCGGGCCTGTCCAGCGCCACCAGCGGCCTTTCCGTCGCGCTGAAGGCGATGCAGGACAACGCCGCGCGCAACTTGGCCGCCGCCGAGGCGGCGAATTCCAAGGCGAAGCTGCTGCAGCCGAGCCGCCCGGAACAGGACGACCCGAACATCGCCGCGGCCATGGCGGCCGCCTCCGGCCGGCCCGCTCTGCCGAACACCCTGTCGGACCGGCTCGCCGCGCTCCGCCAGAAGCAGCTCGGCGCGCCGCGCCAGCTCAACGCGCCCGACCACGCCTGAGGCCCGGCGGGACTACCCCGCCAGTTCCCGCGCGATGTTGCGCCGCGCCGCCGCCTCGAAGGCGGCGGCGAGCACCGGCGTCCGGTAGAGCCGCGGCCAGGCCCGGAGCCCGGCGAGGAAGACCCGGCGCCCGGCCTCCCAGCTCGCCTCGTCCAGGTGGCGGTATTCCTTCCGCAGCAGCGCCGTGTTGCGGGCGAAATCCTCCGGCGCCTCGCCGAGCGGGGTGAGGTCGAGGTCGAGCATCCAGAGCCGCGCCGCCTCGCCCGGCTCTCCGGGAGCTGGGCGGTAGCCGAGATGGTCCGCCGTCGCGAGGATCGTCCCTGCCACCCACTCGACCTCGCCCTCCGGCAGCCCCGCCTCCCCGGCGGCGGCCCGCCACAGCGCGGCCGAGCGCGCCTCGTTGTCCCGCCGCGTCGCGTCGTAGACGGCATCGTGATAGGCGATGGCGCAGGCGATCAGCCGCCCGGTCGCTGCATCGCCAAGGCCGGCCGCCGCGCCGAAGGACCGGTGCCGCGCCCAGAGCACCGCCAGGTGCCCCGCCCCGTGGTAATGCCGCCCCGGCGCCGTCATCCGCGCCGCCAGCACCTCCCGCGTCGCCGCGGAGACCGGCAGCCGCGCGAGCAGGTCGGCGAAATCCTCGAGCATCATGACGCCTCCGGCCATGGAGCATAGCCCGCCCCGCCGCGTTGCCCCATCGGAGGATGCCGATGACCGAACGCCGCCAGCTCTTCGCCGCCGCCACCACCATGGCCCTCGCCGCCGCCCCCGCCGACGCCCTGACGCCCATGGACCGCCCGCTCACCGGCCGCACGGCGGTGGTCACCGGCGCCGCCCGCGGCATCGGCCGCGCCACCGGGCTGGTTCTGGCCCGCCTCGGCGCCGACATCGCCCTGCTCGACATCGCCGACCCGGAGGCCATCCCGGCGCTGCGCGGCTACCGCCTCGCCACCCGCGCCGAGCTCGACGAGGCCACCCGCCTCGCCGGCGAGCAGCGGGTCCGCACCCTCCCGCTCGTCGCCGACATCCGCGACGCCGCCGCGCTCCGCGCCGCCGCGCAGCGCATCGAGGCGGAGCTCGGCGGCGGCCCCGACCTCATCGTCGCCAATGCCGGCATCGCCATCAACGGCAGCCTCGCCACGCCCGACGCGGCGGCCTGGCAGGCGATGCTCGACGTCAACCTCACCGGCACCCTCAACACCATCCAGGCGATGCTGCCGGGCATGCGGAGGCGGGGCAGGGGAGGGCGCATCGTCATCACCACCTCCGTCCAGGCGCGCATGGGCGTCCGCGACTCCGGCGCCTATGCCGCGACGAAATGGGCGCTGACCGGGCTGATGAAGTCGCTCGCCGCCGAGCTCGGCGCGGAGAACATCACCGTCAATGCCGTCGCCCCGACGGCGGTGGAGACACCCATGGTCCATCGCGGCGGCGACGCCCCGCAGCCCGACCCGCGCCGCGCCGCGGCCTTCGCCGGCCATGCCCTCCCGATCCCCGTGCTGCCGCCCGAGCAGATCGCCGAGGCCATCGCCTTCCTCTGCGGCCCCGGCGCGCCCACCATCTCCGGCACCACCCTCGATGTGAATGCCGGGCGCAGCGCGCAGCTCACCGCCTAATGCATCCAGGCCGGCCGCCAGGCGTTACGAATGGCCGCGCCGGCAATCCCGCCGCCCGCGGACGGGCCCCCGCCGATGCATCGCCTCCTCCTCCTGCTGCCCCTGCTGCTCGCCGCCTGCGGCTCCTCTGGCACCACGGCCGAGTTCGACCGCCGCATCGGCACCTATGTCGGCCGCCCGGAAGCGGATGTGGTCGCCAATCTCGGCGTCCCCAGCCGCACCTATGAGGCCGATGGCCGCCGCCTGCTGCAATACGAGTTCGCCCGCCCCTCCAGCCGCCCCGCCGTTTTCCCGAGCATCGGCCTCGGCTTCGGCAGCTTCGGCGGCTACGGCAGCGGCGTCGGGGTGGGCACCGGGCTCGGCTTCGGCCTCGGCGGCTATGGCGGCGCGCCGGAAGGCTGCATCCTGGTCTTCGAATCCCGTGAGGGTCGCATCACCAGCTTCAACCGCAACGGCCCGGGCTGCACCGCCACGGCGGCGTAGCCGGCGAACGATTCGGGGCCGGTCATATCAGCTTGCGGAACCGGCAGGGATGTTCTACCTTTGTCCTCATCATGGACCCTGCCTTCGCCCTCACGGTCAGCGACCTGGCGCGCGACGAGGCGCTCTGCCTGCGTTGCGGCTGCCGGTCCCGAACCTATAACCGCGCCAGGCTGATCGCCCTGGTCGGCCGCGATGCGCGCCTCCACCTGATCGGCCTCAACCGCGAGCTCTGGTGCGAGGAATGCGGCGAGCCGCCCTTCGAGGGCTGGGTCACCGCCCCCGTCGCCAACCAGCCCTAAAGTCTTGAAACCCTCAAGCCCGGCACCCGAACCGCGCCGGATCAAGGCCTTGGCGCATCCCCGGCTTGAGGATTTGAGGCCTGGCGCCACCGCCGGTGCATCCAGAGCCACTGCCCCGGATACTCCCGCACCCAGCCCTCGACGATCCGGTTGAGCAGCGCCGTGGCTGCCTCCACATCGACCCGCCCGCGCCCGTCCCGCGGCAGCTCCACCACCTTGGTCAGCTCCAGCCGGAACCGGCCGCCCGGCAGCCGGATCGCCCTCGCACCATGCACCGGGCAGTCGAAGCGCCGCGCCAGCCGCGCCAGCAGCGGGTTGGACGCCGCCGGCCGCCCGAGGAAGGGCACGACCGGCCCCCGCCCGAAGCGTTGGTCGATGAGCATGCCGACATGCAGCCCCTCGTCGAGCGCCTCCATCATCCGCACCGGCGCCGCGACATCGGCCGCGATCAGCCGCCCCATGATTCCCTCGCGCAGCACCCGGATGTCGCGTGCTACCGCGCGGTTGTTCGGCGTCCGGTAGAGCACGGCGGAGGGCAGCCCATGCTTCGCCGCGGCGACGGCCGGCAGCTCCCAATTCGCCAGATGCGCCGCAAAGAGGAGCGCCGGCTTCCCGTCCTCGCGCAGCGCGAGGAAGCGCTCGACCACCTCCGGCGCGATCTCGATCCGCCCCGGCGGGCCGTCGGGGTCGAAGTCCCAGATCCGCTCGAGATGGACGTATTCGGCCGCGGTGCGCCCCAAATTCTCCCAGGCCTCGCCGACGATCCTCCGGTGCTCCGCCGCGGGCATCTCCGGAAAGGCCGCCGCGACGTTGCCGAGCGCGATGCGGTGCGCCTTCACCAGCGGCCCCGCCCGCCGCGCCACCGCGGCCCCGAGCGCCCCCGCCCGGTCCGGCCCCAGCGCGCGGACGAGCGCGAAGAGCACCCGCACCAGCGCCGCGACGGCCCTGTCCTTCATGCCTTCCGCCCACAGAGATGGCTGCGGCCACCGGTCACGATCGGCTCCTGCCTGGGCGCCCGTGCCGCGGGGCGCCGGGATTGCTGCCTATGCGGGGGCCGTCACAGCGTGACGACGATCTTGCCGAAGACCTGCCGCGCCTCCAGCCGCGCCAGGGCTCCGGCGAAGCCGTCGAGCGGCACGGTGCCGTCGATCACCGGCCGGATGCCGCCCGCCATCTTGCCGAGCCCGTCGGCGACGTTGCGCATCGCCGCGCCGAAGCTGCCGATGATGCGCAGCTGCCGCTGGAACAGCATCATCAGGTTGGTCTCCGCCGAGACGCCGGATGTGCTGCCGCAGGTCACCAACCGCCCGCCCATCCTGAGCGAGAGCAGCGACCCCGCCCAGGTCGTGGCGCCGACATGCTCGAAGACGACGTCGACGCCGCGCTTCCGCGTCACCTTGCGCGCCACGCTCTCGAAGCGGTCGGTCGTGTAGTTGACGACATGGTCCGCCCCGAGCGCCCGGACGCGCTCGCATTTCTCATCCGACCCGGCCGTCGCGATGACGGTGCAGCCCATCGCCTTCGCCATCAGCACCGCAACCGTCCCGATTCCCGACCCCGCCGCCTGCACCAGGATCGTCTCGCCTGGCTCCAGCCGCGCATTGTCGAAGAGCATGTGCTCCACGGTCGAGAAGGTGATCGCCGCGCAGGCGGCATCCTCGACGGCGATGCCCGCCGGCACCGGCACGCAGAGCCGCGCCTGCTGGTTGACGATCTCCTGCGCGAAACCGTCGAGGTGGAAGCCCTTCACCCCGGAGACGTTCTCGCAGAGATTGTCCCGCCCCTCGCGGCAGGCCCGGCACTGGCCGCAGGTCTGCGCCCCATAGGGCACCGCCATCTGCCCGACGCGCCAGCCCTCGACGCCCGCGCCGATGGCGACGACCTCGCCCACCGCCTCCGCCCCCACCGTCAGCGGGAAATGGCGCTTGGCGAAGGCCATCCCCCGCCAGCCCCAGACATCGATGTGGTTGAGCGCGACCGCGTGCATGCGGAACCGCAGCTCGCCCGGCCCCGGCGGCGGCGGCTCCGCCACATCGACGAGACGCGTGTCCCTGTCGCCAAAGAGCTGCAAGGCCCTCATGATGCGCGCGCCTCCGGCAGGCTGGCCGATCTGGCTCCCGGCGCCCCGGCCGTCGGGCCGCTCATGGCGCCGCCCCCAGCACGAGGCATACATTCTGCCCGCCGAAGCCAAAGCTGTTCGACAACACCCGCTCCACTTTCGCCGCGCGCGCCGCATTCGGCACCACGTCGAGCGGAATCGCCGGGTCCGGCGTCTCGTGGTTGATCGTCGGCGGCAGCATCCTGTCGCGGATGGTCAGCAGGCTCACCACCGCCTCGATCGCCCCGGCCGCCGAGAGCGTGTGCCCGATCATCGACTTGTTGGACGAGATCGGGGGAGGGGCCTCGCCGAAGACGGCGCGCATGCCGAGCGTCTCCATCTTGTCGTTCTCCGGCGTCCCCGTGCCATGCGCGTTGACATAGTCGATCTGCGCCGGCTCCAGCCCCGCATCGCGGATGGCGGCCTGCATCGCGCCGATGATCGCCCCGCCATCCGGGTTGCTCCGCGTGCGGTGGAAGCTGTCCGCCCGCTCGCCGGCGCCGAGCACCAGCCCCAGCACCTCCGCCCCACGCGCCTCCGCCGCCTCCAGGCTCTCCAGCACCAGCGCCGCCGCGCCCTCGCTCATGACGAATCCCTCGCGCGTCCTCTCGAACGGCCGCGAGGCGCGCTCCGGCTCGTCGTTGCGCGTCGACAGCGCCGCGAGCAGCGAGAAGCGGATCATCGGCTCCGGCGCCACGCTGCCCTCCGCGCCGATGCAGAGCGCCGCCGCCGTCTCGCCCCGCTGGATCGCCTCGATCCCGAGCTGGATCGCGGAGGCACCCGTCGCGCAGGCCGTGGTGACGGAGACCGGCGCGCCGCGCGTGCCGAAGCGCGCCGCCAGCCGCTCCCCGATCCCGCCGAAGAGGAAGGTCTCGAACAGCGCCCGCTGCCCCTCCGCCGCCGCGATCATCGCCGGGTAGTGCGCGCCGGCCCGCGCCAGCGCCAGCCGCTGCGGCCATTCCACCTCGACCGGCGGCATGCCGAGGAAGAGCGGGCCGGGGAAGCGCCCGCCGATCCCGGCCTGGCCCACCGCCTCCGCCGCGGCGATCCCGGCCATCCGCTCCACCCGCTCCGGCGAGGCCATCGCCTCCTCCCCCGGCAACTCCACCTGCCCGGCGATCCGCGTCTTCAGGTGCTCGGTCGGGAAGCGGGTGATGCGGCGGATGCCCGACCGTCCGGCGAGCAGCCCCCGCCAGCTTTCCTCGAGGCCGATGCCGAGCGGCGTCACCAGCCCCATCCCCGTTACCGCGACCAGGGGCCGCCCCAGATGGTCCCGCATCATGCCGCCTCCAGCAGGGCCAGCGCCTCGCCGCGCCAAAGGCCGAAGCCCGTCACCAGCGCCTGCGGCGCCATCCCTTCCGAGACGGCCAGCGCGCCGAGCGCCAGGCTGGCGGGGAAGGCCGCCTCCACCCCATGCCCCATCAGGTCGGCGGTGAAGCGCGTTGGCCCGGCTCCGGCCAGGCCGGCAAGGAAGGCCTGCTCCTCCGCCAGCGCCTCGGGCATGCCGCTCGCCCCGGAGATGACGGCATGGCCCGGCCGCAGCGCCAGCCCCTCGGCCAGCGCCGCGGCGCTCGCCCTGGCGCTGTCCCCGTCCCGGCGCCGCGCCGCGCCGCTCCGCACCGCGCCGAGCCGCGCCAGGGCGCGCGCACCGCGGGCCTGGGCATGCCGCGCCGTCTCCAGCACCAGGAAGGCGCCGATGCTCCCCGTCACCACCCCGCCGCCCGGCCGCGCGGCGAGCGGCGCCCACGGCCCGCGCCACAGCCCGCCCGAGGTCGAGAAGAGCAGCAGCATGTCCCACCGCCCCGCCGCATAGGCCCCGCCGACCAGCGCCACCTCGCCCCGCCCCTCGGCCAGCCGGGCCGCGGCGATGCGCACCGCCTCCGCCCCCGCCTCCTCCTCGCCCATGAAGGTGCGGGAGGAGCCGGTGACGCCATGCACGATGGAGATGTTGCCCGCCAGCAGGTTGGAGAGCTGCGCCAGGAACAGCGTCGGCCGGAGGCCGTTCGCCAGCCGCGCATTGAGCAGCGGCCCCGCCTCGCCCGGCGGCAGCGCGGCCAGTTCCGCGCAGATCGCCTCGTCGAGCGCCACGTCCCGCTCGCCGCCGCCGGCGGCGACGAGGAGGTGCATGTCCCCCACCAGCCCCCGGGCCCCCGCATGGTCGAGCGCGAGGCCCGCCGCATAGGTACCGAGCCGCTGCCAGGGCTCCATCTGCCGCTGGTCGCCCTTCTTCGGGATCTGCGCATCGAGGGCGAGGGCCGGCATCGGGTGGATGGGGAAGGGGGCGAAGCCCGCCTCGTCCACCACCGGCCGCGCCTCGGGCGCGTGCAGCGCCGCGCCATGCACCTCCGCCCCCTCGCCGAGCGAGGAGGCGAGGCCGATGCCAGTGATCCAGACCGGCTCGCTCATGCCGGCAGCCCGATCCGCGCCGCCTGCTCCCGCATCGTGGCGGCGAGCTCCGGCGCCGGAAAATCGGCCAGGCTGAACTTCATCTCGCGCACCTCGCAGATGCGCTTGCCGTCCCCGGCGATGGCCGCATCGGTGACCGCATAGCCCGAGCCCTCATGCACCAGCCGCGCGGTGACGGAAAGCCGCTCCCCCGGCCGCACGAAGCGCCGGAGCTTCAGCTCCTTGCTGCCGATGAGGAAGGCCATGCGGGCGAAGCCGAGCCGGGCCAGCAGCAGGTAGCCCGAGGCCTGCGCCATCGTCTCCAGCAGCAGCACGCCGGGCACCAGCGGATGGCCGGGGAAATGCCCCTCGAAGACCGGGCTCGCCTCGGGCACCACCGCCTCGGCGGCGATGGCCTCGGCCCCGATCGAGACAACCCGGTCGATCATCCGGAAATATTCGAGCTGCACAGCGCCTAGCCGCCGGCCTGGGCCGCCACCAGCTCCTCGACCCGCTTCGCCAGGTTCTCCATGACGAAGTACTGCGAGGCCGGCGCGGCGCCCGAATTCACCTCTTGCGTCCAGGCCTCGACCGGCACCTTGATGCCGAAGGCCTTGTCGATGGCGAAGACGATGTCGAGGAAGTCGAGGCTGTCGATGCCGAGATCCTCGATCACATGGCTGTCCGGCCTGATCGTCTCGCGCGGGACGTCGCTGGTCTCCGCAATGATGTCGGCGATGCGGTCGAACGCCGAGGCCATGGCTGTCTCCGAACTGGGTGGCTGGAAGAGGGTCTTCGCCCGAACCGGCAAGCTTGGCAAGCGAGCAGGGCAGGGCGGCCCGGCCCGCCTTCGGGCGCGGTCCGGAATCCCCGCGATCCGTTGCGGCCTCGGTGCGATCCGGGCGCTTGCCCCGCCGCCCCGGCGGGCCGATCCTTCGGCAACCGCGGGAGGATCACCATGGATTTCGGCCTCACCCCCGAGCAGGAGGCGATCGTCGAGGGCGTCACCGCCACCTGCCGCCGCTTCGGCGACGACTACTGGCGCGACTGCGAGGCCGAGGCGCGCTTCCCGCGCGAGTTCCACCGTGCCATGGCCGAGGGAGGCTGGCTCGGCATCACCATGCCGGCCGAGCATGGCGGCGCGGGCCTCGGCGTGACGGAGGCGGCGCTGATGATGCACGCCGTTGCCCGGCATGGCGGGGCGATGGGCGCGGCCTCGGCGCTGCACATCAACATGTTCGGGCCGCACCCGATCGTGGTCCATGGAACACCTGCGCAGAAGGCGCGCTGGATCCCCGCCCTCGTCGCCGGCACCGACCAGGCCTGCTTCGGCTTCACCGAGCCGAATGCCGGGCTGGACACCACCAGCATCACCACCTTTGCCCGCAAGGTGCCCGGCGGCTACCGCGTTACGGGTCGGAAGATCTGGACCTCGACCGCCCAGGTCGCCAACAAGATCATGCTGCTGACCCGCACCATGCGGAAGGAGGAGGCACGGCGCGCCTCGGAGGGCATCACCCTTTTCTACACCGACCTCGACCGCAGCCGCGTCGAGGTGCAGCGCATCCCGAAGATGGGCCGCGCCGCCGTCGACTCGAACATGGTCTTCATCGACGACCTCTTCATCCCGGAGGAGGACCGCATCGGCGAGGAGGGCCGCGGCTTCTCCTACGTGCTGGACAGCCTGAACCCCGAGCGCATCCTGATCGCCGCCGAGGCCATCGCCATCGGCCGCGACGCGCTGGAGCGCGCCGGCCGCTATGCGCGGGAGCGCAGCGTCTTCGGCCGTCCGATCGGCCAGAACCAGGCGATCCAGCACCCGCTCGCCGAATGCTGGACCGCGCTCGAGAGCGCCTGGATGATGGTGATGAAGGCCGCCTGGCTCTACGA
Organism: Belnapia sp.; assembly: GCF_059504005.1. Classification (NCBI taxonomy): domain Bacteria; kingdom Pseudomonadati; phylum Pseudomonadota; class Alphaproteobacteria; order Acetobacterales; family Roseomonadaceae; genus Belnapia; species Belnapia sp. Next base: position 14,233 of record NZ_JCACHU010000138.1, read on the forward strand.
TGCCGGCCGCCCCTGCGGCGCCGAGGCCAATGCGGCGAAGCTGCTCGGCGCGCGGGCCGGCTACGAGGCCTGCCTGCGCGCCATGCTCACCCTTGGCGGCATGGGCTATGCGAAGGAATACGTGGTCGAGCGCCTGCTGCGCGAGGTGATGATCTGCCGCATCGCCCCCGTCTCGGAGCAGATGATCCTCTCCTTCATCGCCGAGCGGGTGCTGGAGCAGCCGAAGAGCTACTGAGACCTTCCTGCCCCGCCGGGAGGCCCACGCGGCCTCGCCAATACCTCTGTGCTCGATCTGGTCCTCGCGGCAGGGCAAGCGAAGCCCGCGAGACGTCCGGCCCGCGCAGGCGAGCGGATGAATGCCGGCCCGGCGAGTCCAAAGGACGCTGATTGACTTCCAGGTTTCACGAAGGAATATCAGGCGTCACCAAGGATTGGAAATCGTGCGACCATTCGCCTTGCAAGCAGTCATGACGTGCATTGCAGCCGCGTCCGCCATCCCCGTTGCCCATGCGCAGGATCGCCCTCCGATGATGCCGACGCGCGACGTGGCCGTGGCCTATCAGGTCGAGAACACGCCGCCTACTGTGGACGCCGTGGCCTGGCTTGCATCCGAAGGCCGGATCCGGACGGAAGGCCGGAGCCTGATTAATCGCGTGGTCCACATCATCGACACCCGCAGCGGTGGAGTGGTCGTGCTGGTCGACGCGGACCGCACCTACCACGACCTTGGCAAGATGGCCGCAGTGATGACCCAGGACATCATCCTGGTCCGCCCCGATGCCAAGGTGACGCGCGAGGGGGCCGATACGGTTGCCGGGCAAGCCTGCACGGTCTGGCGGATCGAACCGAAGGATGGAGGCAGCGCGGATGAGGCGCGGCATGCCTGCATCACCGCGGACGGGGTGCCGTTGCGGCTTGTCGAGGGCAGCGGTTCGGACGCATCGACGCTGTATGTCGCAACGCGCGTCACCTACGGGCCGCAGGACCCTGCCCGTTTCCAGCGGCCGGCCGACTACCGGCCGCTTGCGGCAGTTCCGGCCTCTCCGAGACGATAACAGGGGACCGTCCATCCTGCCGGCGTAGGGTCAGGTTCGGGCCGTCGCGACCCGACCTATTCCGCCGCCGCCACCGCCCCCTTCGCCGCCACCCGCGCCGGCGCCGACTTGCGCCGCGCGAGCTGTCGGTCGGCCAGCGCGCCGATCAGGATCACGCCGCCCATCACCGCGAAATTGAGCGAGGAGGGGATGCCGAGGATGTTCACCAGGTTCTGCAGGATCTGCAGCAGCACCGTCCCCAGCACGATCCCGAGCACGCTGCCCTCGCCGCCGCGCAGCGAGCAGCCGCCGAGCACGGCGGCGGCGATGGCATAGAGCTCGTAGAAATTGCCGAAGGAGGAGGGCGAGACGGAGCTGGTGTAGAAGACCAGCAGGATGGTCGAGAAGGCCGCCAGCAGCCCGCCCAGGACATAGGCGCCGGTGACGACCGCCCCGGTGCGGATGCCGGAATACCGCGCCGCCTCCTCGTTCCGCCCGACGGCGAAGAGGTATCGCCCGAAGACCGAGCGGTGCAGCACGACGCCCATCACCAGCGCCACGATGACGAGGGCGAAGAAGCTGTGCGGCACGCCGAAGCTCCGCCCCGCGGCCAGCCAGGTGATGGCATCCAGCCCCTCCGCATAGCCGAGGCTGATGGTGGAATCGCCCGTGTAGTAGCGCGCCGCGCCGCGATAGATCAGCAGCCCACACAGCGTGACGACGAAGGGCTGCAGCCCGAGCCTGGTGACCAGCAGCCCGTGCGCCAGCCCCATCAGCAGGCCGAGCGCCAGCACCACCAGCACCGCCACCGGCCAAGCCACGCCCATATTGGCCGTGAGGTCGAGGAAGACCACGCCGAGGAGGGCGAAGATCGACCCGACGGAGAGGTCGATGCCGCCGGTGATGATGATCATCCCCTGGCCGATCGAGAAGATGCCGAACAGGCCGATCAGGTTGGCCATGTTCATCAGGTTCACGGTGGACAGGAATTGCGGGTTCAGCGCCGCGGTGACGGCCGCGATGGCGACGATGAGGATGGCGAGGCCGAGCTCCTTCCGTCCCATCACACGGCCTCCGCCGTCGCCCGGTGCCGCTCCGGCTGCTGCCCGGTGGCGAGGCGGAGGATGTTCGGCTCATTCACCTCGGCCCGCTCCAGCGCGCCGGCGATCCGGCCCTCATGCATTACCGCGACACGGTCGCTCACGCCGATCACCTCCTCCATGTCGCTGCTGATCATCAGCACGGCGACGCCGCGATCGGCGAGGCCGCGCATCAGCGCGTAGATCTCGCCCTTGGCGCCGACATCGACGCCGCGGGTCGGCTCGTCGAAGATGAGGGCGCGCGGCCGCATCGCCAGCCACTTGCCGAGCACCACCTTCTGCTGGTTGCCGCCTGAGAGCGCCCCGGCCCTGACCGCGACGCCCGGGGTGCGGATCCGCAGCGACTGCCGCTGCGCCTCCGCCGTCCGTGCCTCGGAGGCGCCCTGCACCAGCCCTGCCCGCGCATGGCCCGGGAGGTCCGGCAGCGAGACATTCTCGGCAATCGACATGTCGAGCACGAGGCCGGAGCGCTTGCGGTCCTCCGGCACGAGATAGATCCCCTCTGCGATCGCCTCGCGCGGGCTGCCGATGCGCAGGGCCCGGCCGCCGAGGCAGATGCTCCCCGCCAGCGCCGGCTCGATGCCGAACAGCGCCCGCGCCAGCGAGGTCCGCCCCGCTCCGACCAAGCCGGCCAGGCCGAGGATCTCGCCCGGCCGCACCGCGAGCTCGATGCTGCGGTCCGGGAAGGCCTCGGTGACCAGGCCCTCGATGCGGAGCCCGCCATCGTCGCGGGGTGCCGCGGCGGGCGGGGTGTAGAGCGACTTCAGGTCGCGCCCGATCATCATCCGCGTCATCGTGGTATGGCTGATTTCACCCCGCGCCAGATGGCCGACGACCCGCCCGTCGCGCAGGCAAGTCACCCGGTCGGCGCAGCTGGTGATCTCGCCGAGCCGGTGGCTGATGTAGATGATGCCCGTCCCCGCGGCCCGGAGCGTGGCGATGGTCGCCAGCAGCCGGTCCGTCTCCGACAGCGTCAGGCTGCTGGTCGGCTCGTCGAGGATGATGATGCGCGCCTGCATCGACAGCGCTCGGGCGATCTCCACCATTTGCCGCTGCGCGATGGAGAGGGCGGCGACCGGCGCCTCCGGCCCGAAATCCGCGCCGAGCCGCGCCAGCAGCGGCGCCACCTCCGCCCGGGCCGCCCGCCGGTCCACCAGCCGGAGCGGCCCGCCCCAGACCGGCTCCCGCCCCATCAGCACATTGGCCGCGACATCGAGGTTGTCGAAGACCGAGAGCTCCTGATGCACGAAGGCGATGCCCTGCGCCCCCGCCTCGGCCACGGTGAGCGCGGGGAAGTCCCGGCCATGCAGCCGGATCCGCCCGGCATCCGGCCGCACCACGCCGCCGAGCACCTTCATCAGCGTGCTCTTGCCCGCGCCGTTCTCGCCGACGAGGCCGAGCACCTCGCCCGCCGCCAGATGCAGCGAGACATCGTCGAGCGCGCGGACGCCGGGATAGGACTTGCCGATCCCGGTAAGCTCCAGCAGCACGCTAGCTGCTCCGCAGCAGGCCCCGCATGTAGGATTGGAACTCGCCCACATTGGTCTTGTCGATGACCTTGGTCTCGACGATGTCCTGCTTGCTCGCCGGGATCCAGCCGCGGTCGCCGTTGACGACGCGGATCAGCCCCTTCATCGAGCGGTAGCCGAACTCATAGGGCTGCTGCACCACGGTCGAGTGGATGGTGCCGTCGGCGACGCCGCGCAAAGTCAGCGCATCCTCGTCGAAGCCGACGATCTTCACCTGGCCCTGCCGGCCCGCCTCGCGCACCGCCTGGTAGATCTGCGGCGTGTTGTAGGCCCAGAGCCCGACCATCATGCCGAGGTTTCGCTCGCGCGACAGCGCATCCTCCGCGTTGCGGCGGGCGCGGGCGAAGTCGCTCTCGTCGGTGCGGACATCGATGATCTCGATCTTGCCGCCCTGGAGCGATTCGCGGATGCCCTGCACCCGTTCGCGGGCATTGTCGGCGTCCATGGTGCCGACGAAGAGCATGGCGCGGCCGCCCTCGGGCATCGCCTTCTTCATCTGCTCGCCCGCGGCGCGGCCGGCGGCGACGTTGTCCGTGCCGATATAGAGCATCCGCTTGCTCGCCGGCGCGTCGCTGTCGGTGGTGAAGAGCACGGACTGATCGGCGACGCGGTTCAGCACGTCGGTCTGGCTCGCCGGGTTGATGGCGGAGATGGCGACGCCCGAGACCTTGCGGGCCAGCAGCTCGTCCAGGATGCGGCGCTGCTCGGCGGCGCTCGCCTGGCCCGGGATGATCATCTCCATGTCGAAATCGGGATGCTCGCGGTTGGCCTTCTCGATGCCGCGCCGCGCGATGGTCCAGAAATCGGCCGAGACGTTGACGACGAAGGCCAGGCTTTTCTTGGCCTGGGCCCGGACCGCCGGGGCAGCCAACCCGAAGGCCAGGCTGCCGCCGGCCAGGATATGGAAATCGCGCCGCTTCATCCTTCACTCCCCTGAACGTCCCGGCGCTTCCGCACCGCATGCCCCCGTTGGCCAGGGCTCTCGCTCAGGGGAGGTTAGGGGGGATGCGACGCGATTGAATATTCACATATTCGCTCGCGCGTCCGTCAACGCAGGCTGGCGGCGATCTCCTTAACCCCGGGCACCTTCCCCGCCGGGCCGAGGAGCGCCAGCGTCGGCGTGCCGCGGAAGGCCTGGCGTGCCGCCTCCTGCACCTGCTCGATGGTGACGGCGGCGATCTTCGCCTTGGTCTCATCGATCGGGATGATGCGGCCATGCACCTGGATCTGCCGCGCCAGCTGCTCCGTCCGGCTGCCGGTGCTCTCGAGGCTCATCAGCAGGCTGGCGCGGAGCTGCGCCTTGGCGCGGTCCAGCTCCTCCTGCGTCACCCCGGTCTGCACCTTGCGCAGCTCCTCGAGGGTCACGGGCACCAGCTCCTCCGCCTCAGACTCGCCGGTGCCGGCATAGACGGCGAAGAGGCCGCTGTCGTCGAAGGGATGGGCGAAGGAGTAGATCGAGTAGACCAGACCGCGCTTCTCGCGGATCTCCTGGAACAGCCGCGAGGACATCCCGCCCCCGAGCAGGGTGCTCAGCAGCAGCGAGGGGTAGTGCAGCGGGTCCTTGTAGCCGCAGGAGGGGAAGCCGAGGACGATGTGCACCTGGTCGAGGTCGCGCTCCTCGCGGAACTCGCCGCCCGTGTAGCGCGCGGGCTCCGGCGGCGGCGGGGCGACGGTCGGCAGGTCGTGGAAATGCCGCTCCACCAGCCCGAGCAGCGCATCGTGGTCGAGCGCGCCGGCGGCGGCGACCACCATGCGCTCCGGCCCGTAATGGTGCTGCATGTAGCCGGTCAGCGCCTCGCGCTTCATCCGCTTGATGACGTCCTCGGTGCCGAGGGTCGGCCGGCCCATCGGCTGGTCGGGATAGGCCGTCGCCTGGAAGTGGTCGAAGACGATGTCGTCCGGCGTGTCGTTCGCCTGGCCGATCTCCTGCAGGATGACGCCGCGCTCGCGCTCCAGCTCGTCGGGGATGAAGGTGGAATGCGTCAGAATGTCGCCGATGATGTCGGCGGCGAGCGGCAGGTCCTCCTTCAGCACCTTGCAGTAATAGGCGGTCTGCTCGCGGGCGGTGTAGGCGTTCAGGTGGCCGCCGACATTCTCCATCTCGCGGGCGATCGCGGCGGCGTCGCGCGTCGCCGTGCCCTTGAAGGCCATGTGCTCGAGGAAGTGGGAGACGCCGTTCTCCGCCTCGCTCTCATGGCGGGTGCCGGCGGAGACATAGGCGCCGAAGGACACGGTCTCGACCCGCGGCATGGCCTCGGAGACGACGGTGAGGCCATTGGGCAGGCGGGTGACGCGGACGGCTTCGGACATGAGGGACCTTGTGCTGGGGGAGGAGGTCATGCGGGAGATATGGGGCCGGGAGGCGAGGGCGGGAGTGGAGGTCAGGCGCCGCCGCGGGCGCCCCCGTTCCGACGTGCATGGCTGCGCACCAGCGCCTCCACCGCGCCGAGATCGGGCGCGGCGAGGCTGAAGCGCTCCTCCCGCTGGTAGAGATCGGCCAGCCGCGGCGGCAGCGGCGGGCGGACGCCGATCGCTGCCTCCACCGCATCGGGGAATTTCGCCGGATGGGCGGTGGCCGCGACCACGACGGGAATCGACCGGTCCTCCGGCGCCAGCGCCCGCGCCGCCGCCGTGCCGATCGCCGTATGCGGGTCGGCCAGGTACCCGGCGCCCTGCCAGAGATGCCGGATCTCGCCCAGCGTCCCCGGATCGTCGAGGGTGAAGCCGTGGAACAGCCGCGTCGCCTCGTGCCAGGCGGCATCCGGCACCGGCATCCGCCCCTCGCTGCGGAAGCGCCCCATCACCGCCGCCGTCGCCGCCCCGTCGCGGCCCAGCAGCTCGAAGAGCAGCCGCTCGAAATTGGAGCTGACCTGGATGTCCATGCTCGGCGACAGGCTCGGCTCCACCGCGCGGATCGACATGTCGTTGGAGGCGATGAAGCGGGCCAGGATGTTGTTACGGTTGGCGCCGATGATCAGCCGCTCCACCGGCAGCCCCATCCGCCGCACCGCCCAGGCCGCGAGAACGTTGCCGAAATTGCCTGTCGGCACCGAGAAGGCGACGGGCCGGTCCGGCGCACCGAGCGCCAGCGCCGCATGGGCGTAGTAGGGAATTTGCGCCGCGACGCGGGCCCAGTTGATCGAGTTGACGGCCGCCAGATGCATCTCCCGGCGGAAGGGCGCGTCGTTGAACATCGCCTTCACCAGGTCCTGGCAGTCGTCGAAACTGCCCCGGATGCCGAGATTGACGACGTTCGGCGACAGCACCGTCGTCATCTGCCGCCGCTGCACCTCCGAGGTCCGCCCTTCCGGGTGCAGCATGACGAGGTCGATGGCGCCGCGGTCCCGGCAGGCCTCGATCGCCGCCGAGCCGGTATCGCCCGAGGTGGCGCCGACGATGGTGATCCGCTCCCCCCGCCGCGCCAGGGCGTGGTCGAAGAGCCGCCCGAGCAGCTGCATCGCCATGTCCTTGAAGGCCAGCGTCGGCCCGTGGAACAGCTCCAGCGCGAAGCAGCGCGCATCGAGCTGCACGAGCGGCGCGATGGCCGGGTGGCCGAAGCCCGTATAGGCCTCCTCCGTCATCCCCCGCAGCGTCTCGAAGGACAGCGACTCCCCGGCGAAGGGGTGGATCAGCCGCGCCGCCAGCTCGGCATAGGGCAGGCCGCGCAGCCCCCGCCACTCGGCAGGCGACAGGCTCGGCCAGGACTCGGGCAGGAACAGCCCGCCATCCTCGGCGAGGCCGGCCAACAGGACGCCTTCGAAATCGCGGGGCGCGGCCTCGCCGCGGGTGCTGAGGTATTGCATCGCGGCCCTATCTAGCCCGTCCGGTCCTCCGGCGGGAGAGGCGGGCCGAAAACGAGGTCGAGCCAGGCGAGGAACATCGCCTCCGGGTCGATCCTCGGCTCGGCGGTGAAGAGGCCGTTCCACAGCGTCGCCAGCACCACCGGCCCGGCCAGCAGCTGGGGGAAGCGCTCCAGCCCGTCGCCGCGCAGCTCGCCCCGCTCCAGCGCCAGTCGCCCGAGCCGGCGGAAGGCGGCGGCGCCCGGGCCGACCACCAGGCGATGGTAGGTCTCGGCCAGCACCGGGAAGCGCCCGCCCTCGGCAATGACCAGCCGCAGCACCGCCGCCCGGCGCGAGCCCTCCATGTCCCGCAGCACCGGCCCCGCCATGCGGGCAAGGAAGTCCCGCACCCGCTCGCCCGGCGCCGGCACGCCCTCCGTCAGCCCGGCGAGCGGCCCGGCGATGACCCCCCGCAGGACGCCCTCGAACAGCGCCGCCTTGTCGGCGAAGTGCAGGTAGAGCGTGCCCTTGGCGATGCCGGCCCGCGCCGCGACATCGGCCATGCGCACCCCATCGAAGCCCGCATCGAGGAACAGGTCGAGCGCCGCGCCGAGGATCGCCTCGCGGGTGCGGGCGGTCCTGGCCGGGCTCGGGCCGCGTGAACTGACCGGCCGGTCATTTTTGCTTGCATCGTAACTGACCATCGGGTCAGTTATGCCCTTGCACGGGAGCAAGGCAATGTCCGAGACCGAGGTCCTGATCGCCGGCGCCGGCCCGACCGGCCTCGTCCTGGCCCTGAGCCTGGCGAAGCGCGGCATCGCCTGCCGCATCCTCGACAAGGCCGCCGGGCCCGGCGAGGCCTCCCGCGCCATGGTCGTCCAGGCCCGCACGCTGGAACTCTACGAGGGGCTCGGCATCGCGGGCGCCGTGGTGGAGCGCGGCATCCGCATCCCGGCCGTGCATCTCCGCGAGGAGGGCGAGGAGGTGGCGCGGTTCGCGCTCGGCGATCTCGGCGAGGGCCTCAGCCCCTATCCCTTCGCCCTGGCCTTCCCGCAGGACGAGCATGAGCGCTTCCTCGTCGGGCAGCTCGAGGCCGCCGGCCTCGCCGTGGAATGGGGCACCGAGCTGCTCGGCTTCACCAAGACCGCAACGGGGATCGAGGCGCGCCTCCGTCACGCCGGCGGCGAGAGGAGCTGCACCGCCGCCTTCCTCTGTGGCTGCGACGGCGCCCATAGCCGCGTCCGCGAGGCCCTCGCCCTCGACTTCCCCGGCGGCACCTACCGCCAGCGCTTCTACGTGGCCGATGTGCGGATCGCCGGCCCCTTCCACCGCGACCTCTTCATCACCCTCGACCCGACCGGCCTCGCCCTGCTCTTCCCGGTGCGCGAGGGCCAGCAGCGCCTGCTCGGCATCCTGCCGGAGGCGCTGGAAGGCCGGGAGGCGATCGGCTTCGAGAATGTCCGCGCCACGGCCGAGGCGCTGCTCGGCATCCGGGTCGAGGCGGTGAACTGGTTCTCGACCTACCACGTCCATCACCGTGTCGCCGCCCGCTTCCGCGCCGGCCGCGCCTTCATCGCCGGCGATGCGGGCCATATCCACAGCCCCGCCGGCGGCCAGGGGATGAATACCGGCATCGGCGATGCGGTGAACCTCGCCTGGAAGCTCGCCGCCGTCCTCCGCCGCCAGGCCGCGCCGGCCCTGCTCGACACCTATGAGGCCGAGCGCATCGCCTTCGCCCGGACCCTGGTCGAGACCACCGACCGCGCCTTCCAGGCCGTGGTCAGCCGCGGCCGCGGCGGGCGGCTGCTGCGCCATTGGGTGGTGCCGCACCTGCTGCCCTTCCTCGCCGGCTTCTCCGCCGCCCGCCACGCCGTCTTCCGCACCCTCTCGCAGATCCGCATCGCCTATCCGCAGAGCGCGCTGAGCGAGGGCGAGGCGGGCGATGTCGCGGGCGGCGACCGTCTGCCCTGGGTGCCAGGGGAGGGGGGCATGGAGGGGGGCATGGCCAGCCTCGGCTGGCGCCTCGTGGTGCATGGCGCGCTCTCGCCCGGCCTCGCCGCCACGGCCGCGCGCCTCGGCCTCGACGCCGCGGCGCATCCCTGGAGCGATGCGGCCGGGCAGGTCGGGCTGCGGCGCGACGCCGCCTACCTGCTGCGGCCAGACGGGCATGTCGGCCTGGCCTGGGCCGACCAGGACCCGCGGCGCCTCGAGGACTATGCCGCGCGGCACGGGCTGGCCTTCGCCTGAGGCGACGGCACGCGGATTGCTGCAAGCTGGGCGGATGGAGGTCCCATGCGTGCCCTGCTGACCCTGCTGCTCCTCGTCTCCTTGGCCGCCGCCGCGCAACCCGCCGGCCCGATCCGCATGATCGTCCCCTTCGCCCCCGGCGGCGCTTCGGACACCACGGCGCGGGTGATCGCCCCCGGCCTGGCGGCGGCGCTCCGCCGGGCCATCATCATCGAGAACCGGCCGGGGGCGGGCGGCATGCTCGGCGCCGAGGCCATCGCCCGCGCCGCGCCGGATGGCGGGACGATCGGTATCTCCAACACCTCGCCGCACGGCATCGTCCCGCTGGCGCAGGAGCGGCCGCCCTATGACAGCGACCGGGACTTCACCCATGTCGTGCTGGTCGCCGAGACGCCGACCGTGCTGCTGGTCCCCGCCGCCAGCCGCTTCCACGACTTCCCGTCCTATCTCCTGGCGGCGGAGAGCTGGCGCCAGGGCCTCGCCTTCGCCAGCACCGGCGTCGGCAGCCTGCAGCACCTGCAGGGGGAGCTGCTGGCGCGCCTCACCGGCGCCCGGCTGATCCACATCCCCTATCGCGGCACCGGCCCCGCCCTGCAGGACCTCGTCGCCGGCCAGGTGGACAGCCTGATGACGCCGCTCGCCGGCACGACGGGCGCCATCGCCGGCGGCCAGGCCCGGGCGCTGGCGGTGAGCAGCGCCGGGCCCTTCCCCGGCCTGCCCAGCGTGCCGACCTATGCCGCGCTCGGCTACCCGCAGCTGACGGCGACCTCCTGGACCGGCATCAGCGGCCCGCGCGGCCTGTCGGCGGCGCTGGTCGCCCGGATCAATGCCGAGGTGAACAGGCTGACCGCAGAGCCCGAGACCGCCCGGCGCCTGGAGGCGGCCGGCCTCTACCCGCCGGCCCGGCCACTGGACGCGGCGGGGTACCAGCGGGTGGTGGCGGAGTTCGCCTCGACCTGGGGCCCGGTGGTGAAGGCGGCCGGGATCAAGCCGGAGTGAGTCGGCCGATGCGGTTGATCGTAATACCTTGGGCGACTACCTTTGTGTCGCCACAGGAGTAAGCGCATGGGTGCCCCGGTCTCGGTCCGGCTCGATGAAGCGGTGCAGACGATGCTGGAGTCCGCCGCCCGCGAGCGCGGCATCGGCCTCTCCACCTATCTCCGCGACCTCGCCACCGCCGAAGCCCGGCGAGTGCGGAACGAGCGAATCCGGGCCGAGACGCAGCGCGTCGCCGCCTATGTTGCCAGCTCGCCCGAGGCCCAGGCTTTCTGCGAGGATTGGGGCACCCCCGCCACCATCCCCGACGGCGCATGATGCTGCGCTTGCAGGCCGGCCAGATCGTCCTCGCCGACTGGCGCGACGGGCTGCCGAAAGAGCCGAACAAGCGTCGCCCCGCCGTTGTGGTCGAGGATCACACGCTCTTCCCGACCTATCCGAACGCCCTCCTCGTCCCATTGACGGAGGATGCCGAGTTCGCCCCGCTTGGCCTCGCCGTGCCGATCGCGCCGACACCGGAGAATGGTTGCTCGAAGCCCTGCTTCGCCCTGCCACACCATGTCACGGCAACCTCGAAGCAGCGCATCCGCGCGACCGACTCCCGGATCACCGCCGCGCAATTGGCCGAAATCCGCGAGCGCATTGCCCTCGCCATCGGCCTCGCATGACAGACCCTCGCCGCCACGCCCCCGCGACCTTGCGCAACCGCGAGCCCCTCCTTGCCACTCTCCGCCGCCACCTGCCCGCCGCCGGCCTGGTGCTCGAGATCGCCAGCGGCACCGGGGAGCATGCCGCCTTCCTCGCCGCCGCCCTGCCGCATTTCGCCTTCCAGCCGACCGAGCGCGAGCCGGACGCCCTGCCGGGCATCGATGCCTGGTGCGCCGGCCTCCCCAATTGCCGCCCCGCCCTCGGGCTGGATGCGACGGAGCCCGGCTGGCCGGCCGCCGCTGCCGTGCTCTGCGTCAACAAAAATGATAAGTAAGAGGGGCAAAAGCTGTGGCAGCGGTGGGATTTGCCCTTTCCAGGCGGCG